>JAODAY010000017.1 GCA_025463665.1 Microbacteriaceae bacterium | reverse complement strand
CACCATTTCGAGCGTCATCGGCAACACTGTTACGGTCATCGCCGCCTTCGTCAGCATGCTCGTTCTCAGCTGGCAGCTCACCATTGTCGCCGTGATCCTGCTTCCCGTGCTCGTGATCGCCCAGCGCAGGGTGGGCCAGGTTCGGGCGCGCATCGCCACCAAGACGCAGGAATCGCTGAGCGACATGACGGCGATAACGCAGGAGACGTTGAGTGTCAGCGGCATCCTGTTGGCGAAGAGTTTCAATCAGCAGCAGACGGAGACGGGCCGATACTCGCTCGAGAACGAGAACCAGATCGACCTGCAGGTCAGGCAGCAGATGAGTGGCCAGTGGTTCTTCGCCGTGGTCGGCATCTTCCTGTCCGTCGTGCCGGCGATCGTGTACCTCGCCGCCGCCTGGCTGATCCTGCGCGAGGTGCCGGTCACCGCGGGAACCATCGTCGCGTTCACGACGGTGCAGGCCCGCCTCACGTTCCCACTGCTCGGGCTCATGCGCGTGTCGCTCGACCTGCAGACCTCTTCGGCCCTCTTCGCGCGCATCTTCGAGTACATGGACCTCAAGCCGTCGATCGCGGATGCACCGGGCGCGAAAGACGTGAACGCCACGGGCCTCGGCCGGGTCGAGTTCGACGACGTGGTGTTCCGGTACCCCGACGCGCCGAGCGACACCCCACCGACCCTCGACCACGTCTCGTTCACGATCGAACCGGGACAGTTCGCGGCCTTCGTCGGCCCGAGCGGCGCCGGCAAGACGACGGTGTCCTATCTCATCCCGCGACTGCACGACGTCTCTGACGGGTCGGTTCGCTTCGCCGGCGACGACGTGCGCGAACTCCGTGAGCAGTCGCTCGTGCGCAACATCGGTATCGTGAGCCAGGAGACCTACCTGTTTCACGCGTCGATCGGCGACAACCTCCGCTACGCGAAGCCGGAGGCCACGCAGGATGAGCTCGTGGCCGCAGCGACGGCCGCCAACATCCACGCGACGATCGAGTCGTTCCCCGACGGCTACGACACGCTCGTCGGTGAGCGCGGCTCCCGGCTGAGCGGGGGAGAGAAGCAGCGCATCGCGATCGCTCGCGTGCTGCTCAAGGACCCGGCGGTGCTGATCCTCGACGAGGCGACGAGCGCGCTCGACTCCATCTCGGAGCGCGTCGTGCAGGAGGCGCTCGAGACCGCGTCACGCGGCCGCACGACGATCGCGATCGCGCACCGCTTGTCCACCATCGTGGCCGCCGACGTCATCTTCGTCGTCGTTGCCGGCCGCATCGCCGAGCAGGGCGCCCACTCCGAGCTGCTCGCCAGGCGCGGCAAGTACTACGAGCTCTACTTCGAGCAGAGCGCCGGCTGACCGCTGCGACGCCCGCCCCACCCCACCTGCGGAGGGGCAGGCTTCTGCTGTGCGGCGGGTGTCGGCGGAGCCGTTGTTTGCCCCGCTGCAGTCGGGCGGTCAGCGGCCGCGCTAGGAGCGCTCGGCGAGCATCGACTCCATGAGCTCGATCTCGCTCGACTGGGCGGTCACCACGCCCGTCGCGAGCGAGACCACGACCCGCTCGGTGGAGCGCGCGAGCACGGCCTCTGCCATCTCGACCCCGCCCTTGTGGTGCGCGATCATGAGGGTCAGGTAGTACCGTTCCGCGTCGAGGCCGGTCAACGACTTCAGCTCGTCGAGCTGTGCGTCGGTCGCCATGCCCGGCATTGGCTCGCCCGGCGCGTGCGCGGGTTCGGCAGTGCCCCCCGTGTGGTCGTGATCGGATGACGCCCCGTCGAGCGTGGGCCGCGACATCCACGTCATCGACGGCTCGGGGGCCGCCTGGGGGAGGTTCCAGTTGTCGAGCCAGCCGTACATCTGGCCGGCCTGTCGTGCCTGCGAGGTCGCGATGTCGTAGGCGACGAGGCGCACGTCCTCGTCGTCGGTGAGGTCCCGCACGATCATCGACATCTCGACGGCCTGATTGTGGTGCACCTGCATGTCACGGGCGAAACCGGCCTCGGCGCTCGTCGTGGAGGGAGCGCTCGCCACGGGTGCGGACAGTCGCCCAGCCGCGAATGCAGCGGCGACGAGCAGAGCGGCGACGACGACACCCGCGACGATAAGGCGGATGCGACGCCCGCCGCTAGGCGACTTTGCCAGGTCCATCGAGGGCGCCCGTGCACGATGCTCCGGGCTCCGGAACGTCGGCGGAACGCCAGTACTTGTCGACGAAGTCCTGCAGGCGCTCGTCATCGACGCCGTCGAGCTGCACCTGGACACCCCAGCCGGATGCCACGACAGGGGAGGGCAGGCCGTCGAAGGGCGACAGCACGATGTAGGTGTCCGGCAGCGAATCGGCGAGCGTCGCGGCCTCGTCCTCGCTGACGACGGCCGGGTCGTAGGTGACCCAGAGGGCGCCGTGTTCGAGTGCGTGCACGGCGTTCTCCGGCTGCTGCACCTCGGTGTAGACGCCGCAGTTCAGCCAGGCGGCCGCGTGGTCACCGCCCGCCGGGGGAAACATGTCGTACTGCGTCTTGTAGTCCACGGCGGTCGTGACGTGGGTGGCGGTGAGATCGTCCCAGGTCTGGACTCCCTCGACCGTGATGTCTGCGGGGTCCACCTTGGGCACGGCACTCGTGACGACGAACGCGATGATGAGCCCGATGACGGCGAGCACACCGACGCTTCCGCCGATGAGCGCCAGGCGACGGTTGCGCTTCTCTTTGGCCTGCTGCTTCTTGAGCACGGCGACCTTGGCCGCGCGCTTCGCCTCCCGCTGCTGTTTCACGGTGAGGGTGCCGTTGCTGGCTGGAGTCTGTGACATAAAGAAGGGCCCTGTCGGTGTGCGATCGGCAGAAATGCTTGTGACGTCAATCATCCCGCATGAATGCTGGGAATGCCCGCCACCCGCACCAGCGGGCTCCCGTGCGGCCGCTGGTAGATTGGGTTCATCATGAAGTTCGCTAATACGGTCATCGACCTCGTCGGAAACACCCCACTCGTGCGTCTCAACAGCGTCACCACCGGCATCGCAGCCACGGTGCTCGCGAAAGTGGAATACCTGAACCCCGGAGGCTCGTCGAAAGACCGGATCGCCACGCGCATCATCGATGCCGCCGAACGAGACGGACTGCTGAAGCCCGGCGGCACCATCGTCGAGCCCACGAGCGGCAACACCGGAATCGGCCTCGCCCTCGTCGCACAGCAGCGCGGCTACCGCTGCGTCTTCGTGCTGCCCGACAAGGTTGGCGAAGACAAGCGCAACGTGCTCACCGCCTACGGCGCCGAGATCGTGGTGACGCCCACCTCGGTGGCCCCCGAAGACCCCAACTCCTATTACTCGGTCTCCGACCGGCTCGCGCGCGAGATTCCCGGTGCGTTCAAGCCGAACCAGTACTCGAACCCCAACGGTCCCCTCAGCCACTACGAGACCACCGGTCCCGAGATCTGGGCCGACACCGAGGGCAAGGTCACGCACTTCGTCGCCGGCGTCGGCACCGGCGGA
>JAODAY010000252.1 GCA_025463665.1 Microbacteriaceae bacterium | reverse complement strand
TGCACTTCCCCTGGGTGATCCCGCGCCCCTCGACGGCATGCTGCCCGCCGACTCCGCGCGCGACGCCGACGCCCGCAACTTCGGCGTCTACCTGCACGTTCCCTTCTGCCGGGTGCGCTGCGGCTACTGCGACTTCAACACCTACACCTCGGAGGAACTGCGCGGTGCCAAGCGCAGCGACTACGCGGGCCAGGCGATCGAGGAGGTGACGCTCGCGAGCCGGGTGCTCACCGCGTCGGGGCTGCCCGAGCGCCCGGCATCCACGGTGTTCTTCGGCGGTGGCACCCCGACCCTGCTGCCCGTGACCGACCTCGCCGAGATGTTGGCCGCGATCATCGCCTCGTGGGGGCTCGCTCCCGGCGCCGAGGTGACGACGGAGGCGAACCCCGACTCGGTCGACCGCGACTACCTCTTCGCGCTCAGGGCGGCGGGTTTCACCCGCGTCTCCTTCGGCATGCAGTCCGCGGTGCCGCGCGTGCTCGCGACACTCGAGCGCACGCACGACCCGGCGCGCATCCCGCTCGTTGTCGCGTGGGCGCGGGAGGCGGGTCTGCAGGTCAGCCTCGACCTCATCTACGGCACGCCGGGGGAGTCGCTGGAGGACTGGAACAGCTCCCTCGAGGCGGCCCTCGCCGAGAACCCCGACCACCTCTCGGCCTACGCCCTCATCGTCGAGGAGGGCACCAAGCTGGCCCGGCAGATCAGGCGCGGCGAGGTGGCGACCCCGAGCGACGACCTGCAGGCCGACATGTACGAACTGCTCGACGCGAGGCTCGCCGCCGCCGGGTACGAGTGGTACGAGGTGAGCAACTGGTCGAGGAACGAGGGCTCCCGTTCGCGCCACAACCTCTCCTACTGGCAGGGCCACGACTGGTGGGGCATCGGCCCCGGCGCGCACAGCCACGTCGGCGGCGTGCGCTGGTGGAACGTCAAGCACCCGGCCGCCTACGCGGACCGCATCCTCGCAGGTCTCTCACCCGCCGCGGGGCGCGAGACCCTCGACGACGACGCGCGCCGGGTCGAGCGGGTGCTGCTGCTCACGCGCATTCGCGAGGGGCTGCGCATCGACGAGCTGCGGCCCGGCGGGCGTCTGGCCGTCGCGGGGCTCATCGCAGACCAGCTCGTCGACCCCGGTGCCGCCCTGCGCGGATCAGTGGAACTGACCCTGCGCGGGCGGCTGCTCGCCGACGCCGTCGTGCGGCGCCTGCTCGAAGACTGACCCTGGCGACTAGTTGATGAACGGAATGCTGAGCGGGTACTTGTAGTTCTCGCCCTTGTTCGCGGCGATCGCCGCGATGATGCTGAAGATGATCGTGACGATCCAGACGGCGAAGAGCACGAGGTACCCGACGAGGATCAGCGTGAGTATGCCGCCGATGACGTTCGCGATGAGCATCGTCAACTGGAAGTTGAGCGCCGTCGCGGTGTGGTTGCGCACGAGCGGACCGCGGTCCCTGAGCACGAGGTAGCCGATCAGGGCGGGCACGAAGCTGAAGAAGATGCCTCCGACGTGCACGAGGGTCGCCCAGAGGCGCTCGTCGCTGGGGCTCAGCGGCTGGGGGAGGGACTGGTAGGGATTTGTGGGAGGGGGCGCGTTGGTCATGCGCTCATTAAAGCAGCAGGTGCGAGCGCGTGTCGCGCCCCCAGGCAATAACGTAGGCGGATGCCGCGGCTCCCCGCCTTGCGCGGCGCCAGCCACGCGTGCTGAACGCTACCTGATCAGCCGGATCGAGACCGGGTAGCGGTAGCCGCCCGCGGCGGAGACCCTGAGTCCCGCGACGATCGACAGGGCGACGTTGCCGAGCCATATCAGGCCCGGCAGCCAGCCGAGCACCGCGCCCACCGGCGCGAGCGGGGTGAAGAACAGGATGCCGCCGATGATGGCGAGCACGAGCGAGAAAGCGAGGTAGAGGATCGTGAAGGTGATCTGCCAGTTCAGCGCCTCCTTCGCCTCCTGACGGGTCAGTGTGCCCCGGTCTTTCAGCGCGAGATAGATGACGAGCGAGGGCAGGAAGCCGATGACGCCCCCGAAATGCGACAGCGACGCCCACAGTGTGTCGTCGGAGGCCGAGAGTGGGCCGGAGCGTGGGCTGAAGCGGGCGGTGAGGCGTGCGGCGAATCGTGCGGCCGCCGGCCGCGCCGAAGACGGCTCATGTGCGGCGGATCCGCTGGGGGCGTTGGACATGGCGGGGGCGCCTTTCGAATCTGGCCGACGGGGCGGTCGGGTGCCGGAACTCGCGTCTCGAGAACGGTAACCCCTGCGTGAGTGCCCCGCACACAACCCTACGCGGCGCGCCGGGATATAATTTGGCAGTCAGGCTAGTGGAGTGCCAAGCGGCGAAGGGCGGGTGTCATGGTCTCTGATCGCAGTCTCGAAGTCCTCCGAGTCATCGTGCAGGACTACGTGGCCTCCCGTGAACCCGTCGGGTCCCGCTCGATCGTCGAGCGACACGCCTTCGGCGTCTCGGCCGCCACCATTCGCAACGACATGGCGCTGCTCGAAGACGAAGAGCTCATCGTCGCGCCGCACACCTCGTCGGGTCGCGTGCCGACCGACAAGGGCTACCGGGTGTTCGTCGACCAGCTCGCCGACCTCAGGCCGCTCAGCGGCGCGCAGCGCCAGGCAATCGAGACGTTCCTCGGCAAGTCGGTCGACCTCGACGACGTTCTCGCCCGCACGGTGCGCCTGCTCTCGCAGTTGACGCATCAGGTCGCACTCGTGCAATACCCGACCCTGACCCGGTCGCGCGTGCGCCACATCGAGATCGTGCCGCTCGCCCCCACCCGCGTCATGACGGTGTTCATCACCGACACCGGGCGCGTCGAACAGCGCATCGTCGATGTCCCGACCGAGATCGACGCGGACTTCCTCGCCGAACTCCGCGCGAGAATCAACGCGGCGGTCGGTGGTCTTGGTCTCGTCGAGGCAGCCGCGACGCTCGCGACGCTCTACGCGCAGTTTCCCGCCGACCGCCACCCCGTCGTGTCGCTCATCGCCGCGAGCCTCGTCGAGCAGTCAGCGGAGAACAGGCACGACAGGCTCCTCATGGCCGGCGCCGCGAACCTCGTGCGCACTGAGGAAGACTTCAACGGCAGCATCTATCCCGTACTCGAGGCGATCGAAGAACAGGTAACGTTGCTCAAACTCTTCGGCGAAGTTGAGGGGGACCGCCATGGCGTCGCCGTCACCATCGGCCGCGAAAATGCAGAGTTCGGGCTCGGCGAGACATCCGTTCTCTCGAGCGGATACACCTCCTCGGGCGGCGGAGTCGCGCGACTCGGCGTGCTCGGGCCGACCCGCATGGACTACTCCAACAACATGGCGGCGGTGCGAGCAGTCGCCCGTTACCTGACAAGGCTGCTCGGCGAAGGCAACTAGCCGTGACGACAGCAGTCGAATCAACAACCAGCGTGAGGATTGACAACTAACTGTGGCTGACCACTACGAAGCACTCGGCGTCGACAAGAATGCGACACCGGAAGAGATCAAGAAGGCGTACCG
This sequence comes from Microbacteriaceae bacterium, assembly GCA_025463665.1. Lineage (GTDB taxonomy): Bacteria > Actinomycetota > Actinomycetes > Actinomycetales > Microbacteriaceae > Conyzicola. The sequence goes on along the minus strand of JAODAY010000252.1, from coordinate 2,446 downwards.
CAAGCTCGCCAGAGAATTCCACCCGGACGTGAATCCCGACGCAGCGGCGTCGGATCGCTTCAAGACGGTCACGCACGCCTACGACGTGCTCAGTGACCCGCGCCAGCGCCAGGAGTACGACCAGGGCCCGACCGCTGCCTTCGGTGGCGGGGCAGGCTTCGGCGGCTTCGGCGACATCTTCGAGACGTTCTTCGGCGGCGCCGGCCAAGGCCAGGGCGGCGGAGGGGCCGGCCCGCGTTCACGCAAGGAACGCGGCGGCGACGCCCTCCTGCGCGTCGAGGTCGACCTCGACGAGGTCATCTTCGGCACCAAGCGCGACCTCGAAGTCAACACCGCCGTGCTATGCGAGACCTGCCACGGCAGCTGCGCCGCGCCGGGTACCAGCGCGGTCACGTGCGACATCTGCCGCGGCTCCGGCCACATCCAGCGGGCCGTGCGCAGCCTCCTCGGCAACATCATGACCTCGAGCCCGTGCGGCACCTGCCGCGGCTACGGCACCGTCATCCCCAACCCGTGCCCGTCGTGCGCCGGACAGGGGCGCGTGCGCGCGACCCGCAAGATGACCGTCGACATCCCCGCGGGCGTCGACACCGGCCTGCGCCTCCAGCTGCCCGGCCAGGGTGAGGTCGGTCCCGCGGGCGGACCCAACGGCGACCTCTACCTCGAGATCAAGGTCAAGCACCACGAGGTGTACAGCCGCGACGGCGATGACCTGCTCGCGACACTCGAGGTCAGCATGGTGGACGCCGTGCTCGGCACGGCGGTGCGTCTCGACGCTCTCGACGGTGCGCTCGACCTCGAGCTGCGCCCGGGCACCCAGGGCGCCGACGTGCTCACGATCAAGGAACGCGGTGTCTCCAAGCTCCGCGGCGGCGGCCGCGGCGATCTCAAGATCGGCGTGCAGGTCGTCACCCCGACCAAGCTGAGCGGCAAGGAGCAGGAGCTCATTCGCCAGTTCGCCAAGAGCCACAAGGCGAAGACCCCGCACCTGTCCGAGTTCCAGCAGGGGCTGTTCACCAAGCTCCGCGACCGCTTCCTGCACGTCTAGGCGGCAGGTTCCGTGGCGCACTTCTACATCAACGAGCTCCTCGACACCGCGGAAGTCGGGTCGCGCGTGACGATCGTCGGGCCGGAGGCCAGGCACGCCGTCACGGTGAGCCGACTCGCGGTGGGGGAGTCGGTCTCGATCGGCAACGGTCGGGGCCTCGTCGTGACCGGGGAGGTCGTCACCGCCCTGCACACCGAACTCGCCATCGAGGCGTCCACCGTCGCCGAGGTGCCCCGAACGGAGCCGGCGATCTTCCTCGCGCAGGCTCTTGCCAAGGGCGACCGCGACGAGTTCGCGGTGCAGGCCGCGACCGAACTCGGGGTGGACGGCGTCATCCCGTGGACCGCCGGGCGCTCCATCTCCCGGTGGGAGGGCGCCAAGATCGCCAAGGGCCACGACCGCTGGTCCGCCATCGTGCGCGAGGCGACGAAGCAGTCGATCAGGAGCTGGCTGCCCGATGTGCTCGACCTCGCCACCACGGCACAGCTCGCACGACTGGCATCCGAAACCCGCATGCTCATTCTCGAACCGACTGCGGATGTCGCGTTGAGTGCCGTCGAGGCGGACGACCGCGATATCGTGCTCGTCGTCGGCCCCGAGGGTGGCATCGCCCCGAACGAACTGGCGGCGTTCACCGCGGCGGGTGCCACGCTCGTGCGCCTCGGTGACACCGTTCTGCGCACCTCAACGGCGGGACCGGCCGCGATCGCTATGCTCAACGCGAAACTGGGCCGCTGGTGACGGCCAGCGATTAAGCTGGATGCCATGTCCTCCACCGAACCCACCGTCTTCACACGCATCATCGCGAGAGAGATTCCCGCCGACGTCGTGTTCGAGAGCGACACGGTCATCGCGTTCCGCGACATCGCGCCCAAAGCACCGGTGCACCTTCTCGTCGTGCCGAAGACAGAGGCCTACGCGAACGTCGCCGAACTCGCCGCGGCAGACCCGGCGCTTCTCGCCGACGTCGTCGCGGTGGCCCAATCCCTCGCCGACGCCCACACCGACGGCGAGTTCCGACTCGTATTCAACACCGGCGCGAGCGCCGGCCAAACAGTGTTCCACGTTCACGCCCATGTCATGGGTGCCGAAACCGGGGGCACACTCACGGAAGGCAGCCTTGCCGAGTAACGACAACACCATTCCCGAACCGGTCTTCAAGCGGGTCGACCTGGAGGTGGACGGCGTCGCCATGGTGCGGCTGCTCGGGCCCCAGGACCGTCTCCTGCACACGATCGAGCAGCAGTTCCCGCTCGTTAACGTGCACGTGCGTGGCAACCACATCACCCTCACCGTCGACCCCGATGACGAGGACAGTTCGGAACACTTGCAACCGGCCCTGCTGCTGGTGGAGGAGCTCATCCAGATGGTACGCAACGGCGTCGACCTCGGCGACAC
>JAODAY010000250.1 GCA_025463665.1 Microbacteriaceae bacterium | reverse complement strand
CCTGAGACAAATTCTGGCAACGGTGCCCGGACTTCACGAGAGTGCGCGCGCCCTGCCTATTACGGAGCAAACAATGTTGCGTTCTCTCGACCACCTGACCGACCCTGCGATTGCCGCGGAATCCCGGCCCGATCGCCCGATGCAGCTCATTACCGCCGGAGGAAAGCGGGTGAGCGACCCGGTTCTCGACCCGTGGGTCGACGATGTCGACGAGGCGCAGATGGCCCGTCTCTACGAGGATCTCGTAGTGGTGCGTCGCATCGATCGCGAGGCGACCGCACTGCAGCGCCAGGGGGAACTCGGGCTCTGGCCGCCGCTCCTAGGTCAGGAGGCGGCCCAGATCGGTTCGGCCCGCGCGCTTCGCTCCGACGACTTCGTCTTCACGAGCTTCCGCGAGAATGCCGTCGCATACTGCCGTGGCGTCTCGATACCCGAGCTGCTCCCGGTGTGGCGGGGCACCGCGCCCTCCGGCTGGAATCCCTACGACGTGGGCATGGCGACTCCCGCGGTGATCATCGGCGCGCAGACGCTGCATGCGACCGGGTATGCGCTCGGCTGCTCGATCGATGGCGTCGACTCCGTCGCCGTCACCTACTTCGGCGACGGGGCGACGAGCCAGGGCGACGTCAACGAGGCGATGGTTTTCGCTGCGAGTCTCCACGTGCCCGTGGTCTTCTTCTGTCAGAACAACCAGTGGGCCATTTCGGAACCGGTCGGACTGCAGGCCACCCGGCCCATCGCGGAGCGCGCCCCGGCCTTCGGCATACCGAGCCTGCGCGTCGACGGCAACGACGTGCTCGCCGTGATGGCGGCGACTCGCATAGCGCTCGACCGCGCGCGCAGCGGCGGCGGCCCTACCTTCATCGAGGCGGTCACCTACCGCATGGGCCCGCACACCACATCCGACGATCCGACCCGCTACGTCGACCCAGCCGAGCGGGAGCGGTGGGCCGCGAAGGACCCCATCGACCGCGTCGAGAAGTATCTCGACTCGCGTGGCCTGTTCACCGAGGAACTGCGCGCCAGCACCGAACGCGCCGCGGATGCCGCGGCCGCCGAGCTGCGTCGGGCCTGCCTCGCGTTGCCGCAACCGGAGCCGCTCACAGTCTTCGACCATGTCTATGTCGAGCCGCACAGCTGGATCGAGCGGCAGAAGAGCCAGTACGCGGCGTACCTCGCGATGTACGAAGGGGAAGCCGAATGACCGAGCTGACCCTCGCCAAGGCGATCAACCTCGGGCTGCGCCGCACGCTCGAGTCCGACCCGCGCGTTGTTCTGCTCGGGGAGGACATCGGCAAGCTCGGCGGGGTGTTCCGCGTCACCGACGGGCTGCAGGCCGACTTCGGTCCGCGCCGGGTCATCGACACCCCGCTCGCTGAGTCCGGCATCATCGGCACGGCCGTCGGCCTCGCGTTCCGCGGCTTCCGCCCGGTGTGCGAGATCCAGTTCGACGGCTTCATCTACCCGGGCTTCGACCAGATCGTGGCGCAGGTGGCCAAACTGCACTACCGCACGCAGGGCAACGTTCGCATGCCGATCACCATTCGGGTGCCGTTCGGTGGCGGGATCGGCGCGGTGGAGCACCATTCGGAATCACCGGAGGCGTACTTCGCGCACACGTCCGGGCTCCGCGTCGTGACGTGTTCCAACCCCCAGGACGCCTACTCGATGCTGCGCGAGGCCGTCGCGAGCGATGACCCCGTGTTGTTCTTCGAACCGAAGCGCCGGTACTGGACCAAAAGCGACGTCGACGAGGATGCCACGCCGCTTCCGCTCGGCTCGGCCCGGGTGGTCGCGCCAGGCACCGACGTCACTCTCGTCGCCTACGGCCCGCTCGTGGCGACGGCCCGCGACGCGGCGCTCGCCGCGCTCGACGACGGCATCTCGGTCGAGGTCATCGACCTGCGTTCGCTCTCGCCCGTCGACTTCGAGACGGTCGAGGCCTCTGTGCGCTCGACCGGCAGACTCGTCATCGCGCACGAGGCCCAGCAGTTCGGCGGCCTCGGCGCGGAGATCGCCGCAAGCATCACCGAGCGCTGCTTCTTCCACCTCGAGGCGCCGCCGGCGCGGGTGACGGGATTCGACGTGCCGTACCCGGCCGCGAAGCTCGAGGAACACTTCCTGCCCGGCCTCGACCGCATGCTCGACGCGGTCGACCGCGTCATGGGGCGCGTCAATTCACTCACCGGCTGGGAGGCCCGCTCATGAGCATTCGCGAATTCTCCATGCCCGACCTCGGTGAGGGACTGACCGAGTCGGAGCTCGTCTCGTGGGAGGTCGCCGTGGGCGACACCGTGCATCTCAACCAGGTGATCGCGGAGGTCGAGACGGCGAAGGCGCTCGTTCAGGTGCCGTCGCCCTACGCCGGCGTCGTCGCGCGGTTCTACGCCGAGCCGGGCACGACCGTGCAGGTCGGCACGCCGATCCTCGCGATCGAGGTGACGGATGACGCGGCTGCGCCCGCGCCCGCCGTGCCGGAACGCAACGCCGTGCTCGTGGGCTACGGCCCCCCGGTCGAGGGAGGCGCGCGGCCTCATCGCAAGGCCCGTGCGGCGCGCCCGGGCGCTGCCGCCGCGCCCGTCCCGTCGCGCGCCTTCCTCACCGCGTCGGCCCCCGCACGCTCGACCAGTCGACCCATGTCGACGCCTCCCGTGCGCAAACTCGCCGCGGACCTCGGCGTGGATCTCGCGACCCTCCGTGGTACGGGGGAGGGCGGCATGGTCACGCGCGACGATGTTGTGTTCGCGAGCACGGTGGCAGCGTCATCCGCCCCGCCCGCGCGCCGGGAGGACCGCCCATTCGAGGAGACTCGGATTCCGATCACGGGGGTGCGCAAGCACACCGCGGCGGCGATGGTAGCGAGTGCGTTCAGTGCGCCGCATGCCACCGTGTTTTTGACCGTCGATGCGACGCAGACGATGGAGCTGCTCGATTCGTTGCGGGCCCAGCGTTCCAACGCCGGGCATCGCATCGGGCTGCTCGCGGTCGTGGCAAAGGCCCTGACCATCGCCGTGAGGCGCACCCCGTCGGTCAACGCGCGTTGGGACGAGGCCGCGGGTGAGATCGTGCAGTTCGGCGGGATCAACCTCGGCATCGCGGCGGCGACGAACCGCGGACTCATGGTGCCGACTATCGCCCGGGCGCACGAACTGACCCTCCTCGAGCTGGCCGACGAACTGGCGGCACTCACAACCGCGGCTCGGGAGGGCACCACGAAGCCTGCGGCCCTGCGCGGCGGCACCATTACTATCACGAACGTCGGGGTGTTCGGGGTCGACGCCGGTACGCCGATCCTCAATCCGGGAGAGGCAGCGATTCTCGCGGTGGGAGCCGTTCGGCGTCTGCCTTGGGAGCACCGCGGGGAGATCGCCCTGCGCGATGTGCTCACGCTCAGCCTCTCGTTCGACCACCGACTCGTCGATGGGGAACAGGGTGCCAGGTTCCTTGCGGATATTGGAACGATAATCGCCGAACCCGGACGCGCCCTCACGATGATGTGACCAGACCGGCTCTTCGTTTCGGCGCCCACCTTTCGGCTCACGCTGGGCGCCGGGACGTTCCCGTTGTGCAGGACGCGGGTCTGAGAGTCGTCCAAGTCATTTCGTTCCCGTTGTGCAGGACTCGGGTCTGAAAACTGTCCAACTCATTTCATTCCCGTTGTGCAGGACGCCCGCGGTCGAATAGGGCTCCGCTGCGAGTCACCGCTTGACCGTCCTGCACAACGGGAACGTTTCGGCGAGGAAGGCTATGCCGGGCGGCGACGCGCCCGAACCGGGCGGCGATGCGCCCGGTCGAGACCGCGCGTCCTGCAGAACGGCAGCGCCACCGCCCGCGCCACCGCCCGCCACCTCGCTCTCAGCGGGTCGTCAACGCGGCGAGCGCCATGCTCTCGAGAAGCGCGCGCACGGTGGTCTTCGACGAGCGACCGGCGCTGTGCGGGGTCGAGTTGATGAGCCCGAAGGTCGCCTGGGCGCGAATGCGCAACTGTGCCTGGTCCGAACCGGGGAGAACGCGGGAGAGCACCGACATCCACAACTCGACGTAGTCGCGCTGCAGGGCGCGCACGGCGTGACGCGCGTCGGGGCCGAGAGAGTCGAGGTCCCTATCCTGCACGCGGATGACATCGGGGTTCGCGAGGGCGAAGTCGACGTGGAAGGCGATGAGCGAGCGCAACGCCTCCTCCGCGGCCGGCGTTCGGGCGACAACCTCCGCGCCCCCCGAGTGCAGCCTCTCGCTCACCTCGACGAGAAGCGCAGCCAGCACCGCCTGCTTGCCCGCGAAATGACGGTACACGGCCGGCCCGCTCACCCCGGCCGCGGCCCCCAGATCCTCGAGCGAGACACGGTCGAAGCCGCGCGACGCGAACAGCCGGGCCGCCTCGGCAAGCAGCACCGCGCGGCGGTCCGCCTTCGCGCGGTCCCGTGCCGTCTCAGTGGTGCTCACGACCAACTCCCTAGACATTCGAGTTAACGAATACTAACCTAAACCTAGTTAGTCCCGATTAACTCGAGAGCATGAAGGCGTCAATGAAGACACTGGAAACAACGGCCGACTCGGTCGCGCGCACCGATGCAGCCGCGCGCAACGAGGCCGCACAGCGGGCGCTCGTCGACGAGTTACGCGCCCGGCTCGCGACCACCGCGGAGGGGGGAAGCGAGGCATCCCGAAAGAGGCACCTCGCCCGCGGAAAGCTGCTTCCGCGCGAACGGGTCGACGCCCTGCTCGATGCGGGCAGCCCCTTCCTTGAGATCGCACCCCTCGCCGCCAACGGACTCTACGACGACGAGGTTCCTGCCGCCGGGGTCATCGCGGGCATCGGCCGGGTCGAGGGGCGGCTCGTGCTCATCATCTCCAACGATGCCACGGTCAAAGGCGGCACCTACTTTCCGCTCACAGTGAAGAAGCACCTGCGAGCGCAGGAGATTGCGCTCGAGAACCGCCTGCCGTGCATCTATCTCGTCGACTCCGGCGGCGCCTTCCTGCCCAAGCAAGACGAAGTGTTCGCCGACCGCGACCACTTCGGCCGCATCTTCTACAACCAGGCGCGCATGTCGGCGGCCGGCATCCCGCAGATCGCCTCGGTGATGGGCTCGTGCACCGCGGGCGGAGCCTACGTGCCGGCGATGAGCGACGAGACAGTCATCGTGCGCGGCCAGGGCACCATCTTCCTCGGCGGTCCGCCGCTCGTGAAGGCCGCGATCGGAGAGATCGTCACCGCGGAGGAGCTCGGCGGGGGAGACGTGCACGCGCGGGTCTCCGGCGTCGTCGACCACCTCGCCGAGAGCGACGAGCACGCCCTGCAGATCGTGCGCGACATCGTGGCGACGCTCCCGGCACCCACGAAGGCTCCGTGGGAGATCACCGAGACCCGCGAGCCAGTCGCCGACCCGGCGGAGCTCTACGGCATCGTGCCGACCGACGTGCAGTCGCCCTACGACGTGCGGGAGGTCATCGCGCGGCTCGTCGACGGCAGCGAGTTCCGCGAGTTCAAGCAGCACTTCGGCACGACTCTCGTCACCGGGTTCGCGCGGCTGCACGGCCACCCGGTCGGCATCGTCGCCAACAACGGCGTGCTGTTCAGCGAGTCGGCGCAGAAAGGTGCCCACTTCATCGAACTGTGCGACCAGCGCGGCATCCCCCTGGTCTTTCTGCAGAACATCTCCGGCTTCATGGTCGGTCGTGACTACGAGGCGGGCGGCATAGCCAAGCACGGCGCGAAGATGGTCACCGCCGTCGCGACCACGCGCGTGCCGAAGCTCACCGTCGTCATCGGCGGATCGTTCGGCGCCGGCAACTACTCGATGTGCGGCCGGGCCTACTCGCCGCGTTTTCTCTGGATGTGGCCCGCGAGCCGCGTCTCGGTCATGGGGGGAGCCCAGGCCTCGTCGGTACTCGCGACGGTCAAGCGCGAGCAGCTCGAGGGGCGCGGCGAGTCGTGGTCGGAGGAGGACGAGGCGGCGTTCCGTGCCCCCGTCGCCGAGCAGTTCGAGACCCAGGGCAGCCCGGACTACTCGACCGCGAGGCTCTGGGACGATGGCGTCATCGACCCGGCGGACACCCGCGAGGTGCTCGGCCTCGCCCTCGACGTGTGCGCCGGTGCGCCGCTTCCCGACCCGGGCTTCGGCCTGTTCAGGATGTGAAAGCCGTGTTCCAGACCGTGCTCGTGGCCAACCGTGGCGAGATCGCCTGCCGCGTCATCCGTACCCTGCGTGCGATGGGAATTCGCTCGGTCGCCGTCTACAGCGACGCCGACCGCGACGCGGTGCATGTCAGGCTCGCCGACGAGGCGGTGCGCATCGGTCCGGCGGCCGCGACAGCGAGCTACCTCAGTGTCGACGCGATCATCGCGGCCGCGGTGCGTTCCGGCGCGCAGGCCATCCACCCCGGTTACGGCTTCCTCTCGGAGAGCGTCGAACTGGCCAGGGCGACGGATGCCGCCGGCCTGGCCTTCATCGGACCAGACACCCGCGCGATCGAGATCATGGGGGACAAGATCCGGGCGAAGGCGCACGTCGCCGCCCGCGGGGTGCCCGTGATCCCGGGCGTCGCGGAGCCGGGGCTCACCGACACCCAGCTCACCGCCGCGGCGGTCGAGGTCGGCCTTCCGCTGTTGATCAAGCCCTCGGCGGGTGGCGGAGGCAAGGGAATGCACGTCGTGACCCGCGCCGACGAGCTCGCAGGCGCGCTCGCGAGCGCACGCCGCATCGCGGCCTCGGCCTTCGGCGACGACACGCTCTTCCTCGAGCGCCTTATTGCGCGGCCACGGCACATCGAGGTGCAGGTGCTCGCCGACAGCCACGGCACGGTCATCCACCTCGGCGAGCGCGAGTGCTCCCTGCAGCGCCGCCACCAGAAGGTCGTCGAGGAGGCGCCGAGCCCTCTCCTCGACGCCGAGACCCGGGCGCGCATCGGCGAGGCAGCGTGCGAGGTCGCCCGCAGCGTCGACTACTCCGGCGCCGGAACCGTCGAGTTTCTTGTC
>JAODAY010000245.1 GCA_025463665.1 Microbacteriaceae bacterium | reverse complement strand
GGCGTTAGCGACCTCCATGCTTGCGTTCCGAAAGAAGTACCCCGCGCTGTCCGACCAGGCGGGTCACCGCCTGCACTGTGTCGCTTACAGCGACTGGCTGGGCCTGCCGACGGCCGAACACCAGTGGGGCATTCGACTCGACATGAACTACTACAACTGGCCGCCGGGCTGGATTCAGGACCGACCCGGATACATTACGGGTTCGGCACTGCCCATGCGATTCAGCGACGACAACGGCAGGATGCTGGACGTCTTTCAGCAGGAGTCCCATCTGGTCAGCGAGACCTGGAATGGATCCGCCGCGGCCATCGAGGAGCTGATCACGGCGGCCGAGGACGAGCGCGGTTACTACGGGGCATTCGGCACCCATTACGACTTCAGTGACGGCTTCGATGAGATGTTGATGGACGTTGCCATCCGCAGGGACATCCCGATGGTCTCGGCGCAACAGCTGCTCGACTTCACCGAGGGGCGCCAGGCCTCGTCGTTCACGAACGTGGAGCAGACCGTCGCGCGCGACCTGATGTTCGACGTCGAGGTGGACCCACGGGTTGGCGGCATGCTCCGCGCCATGCTGCCTGTGAAGTCCGGCGGCAAGGTCTTGACGTCGCTCGTTGCCGACGAGAACACGGTCGAGTACGACGTCAAGAGCATCAAGGGAATCAGCTACGCGTTCTTCGAGGCCGATGACTCCCGCTACACGGCCGGATACCGCTGAACCCCCTGAGAGAGCTTTACGAACGGGACGCTGGCGCCGACGCTTCAGACGGAGCGTTCGTGAGAAGGGTAGACGAGGGAGATTCGCTGCCCGCGACGATCACGATCGAGGAGCTTCGCCATTAGGTCCATCAGGGCTCTCGAATCAATGTAGCGCCGACCGTCCATCGTGAAAGCGAGGACATCATCCCGCCGACCTGGGTGTTGACCATGCCATCTCGATATAGATAGCTTTGCGGCATGACTCCGCTTTCCCGCATGACTGCCGCCACTTCCGACGTTCTGCGCACCTTGGTCGATGGCGACGGCGGTGACGGTCGTGGTGTGTGGGGCATGCTCGTCATCAAGCGCACCGGTCGTCCAGCCGGGAGTGTGTACCCGATTCTTGAGCGGCTCGAGGGGGCCGGCTGGGTCTCCTCCTCGTGGGAGTCCGCCTCGGAGCGCAGTGGGCCGCGCCGCCGCCTGTACGAGCTGACCAGCGAGGGCGCTGAGACGGCCCGGGGCATTCTCGCCAAAGCGACGACATCGGAACCGCGGAAATCGGGACACAGGGAGTCGGAACCCGGGGGATCTGAGCGCCGTGCCGGTGGCGCCCCGGCCGTGCGGGTCTCGACAGACGCGGTCCCCGCATGATCACCGACCTCCTGATGCGGGTGTTGGCGCGACTCCTTCCGCCGCTCGCCCGCGCACGGTATCTCGAAGAGTGGCGCGCCGATCTGGCCGGTGCGACCGATTTGGCTCTGTCTCGCCGCTGTGTCGTTCTCGGTGCGGTCGTTCTCGGTGCGGCGACCCTGCTCGTCACCATCGAACGCGATCGGCCCGAACACACTGGCGAGCCGAGGGGAGCCCTGCCGAGACGCTTCGCCCGTCGCGGCGCGGCGCTTTTCGCGGCCGCCTTCGCCATCGTCGCCGTGCGGTGGATCACCGGTGGCGGCATTGCTCCGGAGCCGGGAGCCGCTTCACCCGCGGCGCTCGCCGCTCTCGACGCGGCCGGGAGGGTCGTGATCGTTCTCGCCGGTGTCGCCGGTGTCGCGGGCGCGGTCCTCCTGGTGAGCGCCGGTCTAACCGCGCGCACCCGGTTGGCTCAAATCTCCCTTGTCGCCTCGGTTGCCGGCCCGGCCGTACTGGTCGCACGCGTCGTCGGCTGGGCCGAATCCCCCCTCGTAACCCTGACCGGCTTCGCCGTCCTGCTCGCGGGTGTCGTGGGGGGCATCGTGGTGATCGCAGGATCACCTCCGATCACCTTCGAGCACCGCGAGGCGTCGCGGCGGCAGCGTCTCCCAGTCGCGGCCGCCGGTTTCGGCCTCCTCGCGGCGGTCGTCACGTTGGGAGCGGTCGACCTGGTCGTCTGGAACCCGCAAGCGAAGGTGCCCGGCCTCGAACTCGCCACCATCTACGGGTTGATGGTCGAACGAGACGGCTTCGACATCCGGATTAATCTGATCGCCGTGTCGGGCTGGGCCGTCCTCTGGCTGGCTGCAGGGGGTCTCGTTGCCACTGTCGCATGCGTCGGGCGGATGTCGCCGCTGACCCCGAGGCGACTGGCCATCGTGCTGCTGGGACTCGTCGGGGCGGCCGTCTTCTTCCGCTCCTTCGCGGGTTTTGGGGTGGGGATGTCTCTCGCGGACACTTTCGCCATCGGTGGCGGTGACGGCTCGCTCGTGTCGGCGATCCTTCCCTACTTCGGACAGTTCGCGCTCGCCGGCGCGGCCGTCGCGCTCGGGTGGGCGCCGCGCGTAGTGCGCGGGCCGGTTCCCGCGGCATCCTGAATGAGCTCCCCGAGGGGTCGTTCCACTCCACTTGATGACAGCGTGAACACAACGACGGAGCCGACAGCACCATCACGGCTCGGATCGGTGGTCGGCTTGTCGGCGCACCGGATTAGAAGGGGAACTCCTCGTCGCAGTTTGTCTCGTCGCCCCGTTCCTCATGTCTCTGTGTCTGCGCGTCGGGCGAGTCGGCTTTTCTCATGGCGAGTCGGTTCATCGGATGAGTGGTGTAAACCTTGCCGCTCGGCGTGGTCCACTCGATATCGCCGTTCGCCAGATTGCGCACCGCGATTCGGGTGTGGTGCCGACGGCGGTGGCACGACGGGCAGAGGTGGCAGAGGTTGCTGATCTGAGTTTTGCCGTCCTTGGCATAGTCCACGTTGTGGTCGATGTCGCAGTGTGCAGCCGGCCTGTTGCAGTTGACAGATCGGCACGTCTCGTCCTGAACGCGCAGCGCCAGTCTGAGGTCTGCGGGAACGGCGTAGGTAGCACGGTCGATGTCGACGATCGAGCTGGTGACCGGGTTCACGAGAATGCGGGTGAAACTCGGAGCGTTGCCGGCCAGCTCCCGCGCCGTGTCCTGGTCGATGGGGCCGTACCCCTCGAGAGCTCCCGGTTCCCTGCCGGATCCGATCAGGGTGAGCACGGGGACGGTCACCAGCACCTTTGGGCGGATCCCGTGGCCGACGCGGTGCTGAATGCCCGGGCCCCACGCGGCAGCGGGCACACCATCGAGCGGGGGAGCAACCATGTCGGAGAGGGCTAGCCCGCCCGCGGTGGCGTCTGCGTCCGTTGGTTCGGGCATGAGTTCTCCCGCATCGGTAGCAGAGCAGGTGTCGCCGAGAAGCAACAGGTCGGCGAATGCGTCAGCTCGTTTCTGTCCGTGATGACGATCGTCACCGTCGCAGCCCGGCTCCTCAGCGATCTGAGTGAGCCGATCGTAGGCGGCGTAGGCGACCTCGGCGCTCAGGTAGGCGGTGAGATACGCCATGCCGTCAGACTCAGGAGTGACCCAGACGCGACGCTCCGACAGCTCCTTGCCGTGGCGTTCCACCATCGAGTCCGGATGCAGCGACTCGCGCTTCTTGCGGGCAACCGAGGTGAACCTGCTCACAGTGAGACTCTTCGCGAACGGCAACACCGCCAGTTCGAAATCTCCACGTGCGTCGTCGGGAATCGACTGCACCTGACCGATCATCACTGAGGCGTGCCGCGGACTGATCTCACCGGCAGACAAAGCGTTCGCGGTCTGTGGCAGGTCGTGCAGCAGGACCTTTGCCTCCCACAACAAGGTTGCCGCTGTCTGCTGAGGTACCCGCAATGCACACGACACCTCGAAAACCAGCTCCTCGCGAGCCTGCCGCACTGGATTCCAGCTACGCGGTTCAGTTCCCACGGCCTCTGCTCCGCCCAGTGATTCGACGATGCCCTGTTCGCTCAGCAACCGCAGCTGATCGAGTCGTTGGTAGCGCCGGAAGGTGGCCTCGGCGATCGCCGTATCCTCGCCGATGACTTCGTCGAGGATCAGGCGAAACTGCTCCAATGCCGGATCCAGGCGGTCGGCGGAGGCTGGCACTGGCACTGGCACTGGCACTGGCACTGGCACTGGCACTGGCACTGCCCCCGACACCGCGCCCGCGACCGACACCGCGCCCGCGACCGACACTGACCCGGGCGCCGACACTGACCCGGGCGCCGACAGGGGCGCTGGGATTGTCGAACCGCGCCCGGCAACGTCTGCGCGCATAGACGTGGCACGCGGCCTGCCCGGGCTCCCGCTGGAGCCTCGAGCGGAGGCCCGGGAAACACTCGCTATCTGATTCATGCCCGAAAGTTAATCGCCGGCACCGACATTGGACAGAGATAAGCGCCCTTTTGTACCCCGAAAGCGGGCGGTTCGGCGCACTCTGTGGAAAACCCGCTCGGGTCTTCTCCTCGGCCCCGCTCGAGGGGGTCTTGCGGCCGCCCATCGCCGAGATGCATCGTGGGCGATAGTCCAGGAAGGCCTACTCATGGCAGACACAACGATCCCTCCCGCAGCCAGAGACCCGCGAGACCCGAGAGACCCGAGAGACCCGGGGCCGACCGCGCGCCGGTGGCCGGCCGGCGCGACGACTCTCCTCATCGTCGGCATGCTCCTCGTGCTTCTCTCCATCGTTCCGCTGATCGGGGGCATCGTCGCTGCCGCGGTGAACGCCCGGCAAGGCGACGACGGCTTCCTGCGGTCGCCATCGGTTCCCCTGTCGTCGGAGGGCTTCGCGATCACTACTCCCGCCGCCGACGTGCGCACCGGCCGCGGAGATCTGCCGCCCGGCCTCCTCACGATCCAGGCCCGGGTGCGCGACGAGAACAACGGGAACCTTTTCATCGGGGTGGCCGCCAAGAATGATGTCGCCGACTACTTGAGCGGGGTGCAGTACTCGGAAGTACGCGAGGTGCGGCTTTCCCCCTACGCGGCGGTGTACCGCGACATCCCGGGTCAGGCTGTTCCTGCCGCGCCGGACGACCAGGGCTTCTGGAGCGACTCCGCCTCAGGCTCGGGCACCCAGGCCATCGAAGTGCCCCTCCGTGACGGTGACTGGGTGGTAGTCGTCATGAACGGCGACGCGTCGCAGGGGCTCGACGTCGACGCGCAAGTGGGAGTGCGTTCGCCGGTCTTCCTGCCCGTCGCCCTCGTGCTGCTCACCCTCGGGGGACTGCTGCTCCTCGGCGGCGCCACGATGGTCGTGCTCGGAGCAATCGGGCTGGGGAGGTCCGGAGTGACGGGTGGCGGCCCGGACGGACGCGCGCCGCTGACGCACAACGGGGCCCCCGCCACCGCGGCCGTGTATCCGGCCGCGCTCACCGGGCGCCTGTCGCGTGAGGTCTCGCGCGCACTGTGGCTGGTGAAGTGGCTGCTCGCCATTCCGCATTACATCATCGTTGTGCTGCTGTGGGTGGCGCTGATCATCACATCGATCGTGGCGTGGTTCGCGATCCTGTTCACCGGGCGCTACCCACGGGCGCTGTTCGAATTCAATGTCGGCGTGCTGCGTTGGACCTGGCGCGTCGCCTTCTACGGCTACTCGGCGCTCGGCACCGACCGGTATCCGCCCTTCACGCTGGCGAGGACCGACTATCCGGCCGACTTCACCGTCGCCTACCCCGAAAGGCTCTCGCGCGGGCTCGTGCTGGTCAAGTCGTGGCTGCTCGCGATTCCCCACCTCCTGATAATCGGAGCGGTCACCGGCGGCGCGACCTGGGTGTTCGACGGCGAACGGTACGAGCGCATCGGCGGCCCGTCTCTGCTCGGGCTGCTCGTGCTCGTTGCGGCGGTCATCCTCCTCTTCAGCGGTCGCTACCAGCGGCCGATCTTCGACTTCATCATGGGCATCAACCGGTGGATCTACCGTGTGCTCGCCTACGTCCTGCTGATGCGCGACGAGTACCCTCCCTTCCGACTCGATCAGGGGGCGGATGAACCGCCCGAACGCTAGCCGCAGGTGCCCGGTTCGCGCCTGAAACGGGTCCGGCCGATTCCCGCTTCGACCAGCGCGACACGTATTGTTGACGCGGGCCGTCAGGCGTCTGATCGAAGCCTCGACAAGCAAAGGAAAATCCACACTGAGCGACATTGCGGGCGAACTGGCGCGAGTGCGCGAGGCCTTCGACCGACCCACCCTCCGCCTCCTCGACCGCAAGTGGGCACCGTTCGTGCTCGCGGTCTTCCGCTCTGCGTTCAGCCGCGACCGCCGCAACGTCTCTGCGGATCGCCTGCACACGCAGGTCGACGCCTATCTCGCCGATCTCCGCTCGGTCGGCGTCGACGTGCCGAAGGCGAGCGGGCGCGCACTGTGCGTGCAGTGGATGAACGACCAGTGGCTCTACCGCGAGGCGGGGGAGGGGGACGACGAGAAGTACACGCTCACCTCGCACACCCTCGAGGCGCTCGTGCTCGTCGAGAGCCTGTCACGCGACCGCGCGCTCATCAGCGAGTCCCGCCTCACCACCATCGTCGACACGGTGCGGCAGCGAGCGACGCAGGCGAGCCCCGACCGCGAGGAGCGGGTGCGCCGCCTCGACCTGCAGATTGCACAGATGACGGGGGAGCGGGATCGTCTGGCCAGCGGGGGAGAGATCGCCGCGGCATCCAACGCCCAAATGCACGAGGGCTACGCCAACCTGATCGACCTCATCGGTCAGCTGCCGAGCGACTTCAAACGCGTGGAGGAGTCGGTTGCGGGCATGCACCGGCAGATCGTCAACGACTTTCGCGGTGAGGAGCGTCCGATCAGCGAGGTGCTCGACGAGTACCTCGCCAAGACCGACACGCTCATGTCGTCGACTGCGGAGGGCCGCGCCTTCGAGGGAGCCTTCGCGCTGTTGCGCGACGACGACCTGCTCGCCGAGCTGAAGAACGACCTCGAGACGATTCTGCTGCACCCCTTCGCGCTCGAGTTGACTGCCTCTGAGCGCAGGGGCTTCATGGCGACGGTGAGTCTCATTCGCAAGGGCATCGACGACGTGCTGACGCAGCGAAACGGCCTCACCACGACCCTGCGCGAACACATCGTGAACCACGACGTGGTCAAAGACCGCGAGCTGGAGCGCCTGTTGCGGGACATCAACAAGGAGCTCGCCACGTGGATGGAGACGGCGGGCCCGAGGTCCGTCGTCACGGCCCCCCTGCTGCCCGCGACCGTCGACATCGAACACCTGCGGGAGAAGTTCTACGACCCCAACCAGCACACCCCGCCCCCGCCGCTCGACGACGTCTCGCAGCACGCGCCGGAGCCGCCGAGTCTCGACGAGATGCGGCGCCAGGGTGGACCGCAACTGGGGGAGATGCGCGACGCCCTCACCGGAGCGCTCGGCGCGCGCCGGGGCGCCTCGATCGGCGACGCCTTCAACGAACTCGACGCCACCATGCGCCGCCCGGTGGAAATTCTCGGACTGCTGCAGATCGCGACGCAGGTCGACGCGATCGCACGCTCCGACACCGCTGGTACCGGCGACGGGGTCGCACGCAGCGACGCGCTCGAGCGATTCGAAACGATCCGGCCTGACGGCACGCGCCGAGATTTCGTGGTGCCCCGCATCATCCTGAACGACGACGAAAGGGCGGCCATGCGCGCCCTCAATTATGGAGCAGACGATGAGTGACCCGCGCGACGAGGCCCAGCCGGTGGGAGAGGACGCCTTCGCCCAACCCGCCTCGGTCACCGACGAACCCACGAGCTTCTCGCTCTTCGAGGGCGACGAGGGCGCGCTGAGCCTCGACCAGCGTCGCACGCTCGTGCTTCTGCTCAAGCACCGCTACATTTCCGCGGCGCTGCAGCCGTCGGAGTGGCGCACCCTCCTCGACTCCCAGGCAATCCTGCGCGCCCGGCTCAACGAGCTGTTTCTCGACCTCCACGTCGACCTGCACTACGAGGTCGCCTTCAAACGTCAGGCGCACGGCGAGGGAGGCGACCGCTTCCCGACGCTCTTGCACGACGTCTCGTACACACGCGAGGAGACGATCCTGCTCGTGCTGCTGCGCCAGCGCTTCCGCAGCGAACGCGCGAACGGCCACGAGATCGTCATCGTCGACCGCGACAACCTCCTC
>JAODAY010000228.1 GCA_025463665.1 Microbacteriaceae bacterium | reverse complement strand
ACCTCGACCACGGGCGAAGAGGGTAAGGACTTCGGTGCAGTAGTGGTGCCGGCCGACTCCGACATTCAGGGTCCGGCGGATCTCGCCGGCAAGACGGTCTCCGTCAACAACCTCGCCAACATCGGCGACACCACGATCCGATACGTCGTCGACCAGGCGGGCGGCGACCAGTCGTCGATCAAGTTCGTCGAGGTGCCGTTCCCCGACGCCCCGGCGGCTCTCGCGAACAACCAGGTGGATGCCGCGTGGATTCTCGACCCATTCCTCACCACGGCACTCGACGAAGGAGCCCGCGTGGTTTCCTGGAACTACGTCGAGGTCGACCCCATGCTCGACATCGCCGGGTACTTCTCGACCGAGCAGTACATCGGCGACAACAAGGAGGTCGCCGACGCCTTCCAGTCGGCGATGAACAAGTCGCTCGAGTACGCGCAGGCGAATCCCGAGGAGGTCCGGCGCATCGTGGGAACCTACACCGAGATGCCCGACGAGGTCTTGGCACGCATCACCCTTCCGGCCTTCCGGGTCGAATTCGATCGGGATGCCGCCACCAAACTCGGCGAGGCTGCGACCGATTACGGCACCCTGAAGAAGGCGCCCGATCTCGACGCACTCCTGCCCTGAGCCGTCATGCAGCGGTCACAGCGCACAGCGAATAGGCGGTGGCGCGCGCCGGCACTCGGCCTCGCCGGGATCCTCCTGTTCCTCCTCGTCTGGGAGCTCGCACCGCCCGCGGGTCTCGTCGACGCCCGGTACTTTCCGCCGGCGCTCGAGGTGCTCGGCTACTTCGTCGCCAACCTCGGCGACCCCGAGTTCTGGCGGGCGGTCGGCGATACCATGCTCGCCTGGGCGATCGGCCTGGCGATTGCCGTGGTCGCCGCGACGGCGGTCGGGCTGATCATCGGGTCGAGCCGGTTCCTGCGGCGCGCCACCCACTCGACGATCGAGTTCTTGCGCCCTATCCCCTCCGTCGCTCTCATTCCACTCGCGGTGCTGCTGTTCGGCCAGCGCATCGAGTCGAGCCTGCTGCTCATCGTCTACGCCGCGTTCTGGCAGGTGCTCATCCAGGTGCTGTACGGGGTCGCCGACGTCGACGCGGTGGCGAACGACACCGCGCGCAGCTTCGGACTGGGCAGGCTCGCGCGCATCCGTTACGTGGTCTGGCCGTCGATGCTTCCGTACCTCATGACTGGCCTCAGGCTCGGTGCCGCGGTCGCCCTGATTCTCGCGATCACGGCCGAGCTCATCATTGGCAGCCCGGGGCTCGGCAAAGAGATCGAGCTCGCGCGTTCGGGCGGTGCGGTCGGCCCGATGTATGCCCTCGTGCTGGCAACGGGCGTCATCGGGGTCATCATCAACCTCGGTGCCCGCGCTATCGAGCGGCGTGTGCTCGCCTGGCACTCCTCGGTCAGGCGGGAGGTGCCGGTGTGAACGCGAAGCGACTCGGCTACGGTCTCGGCCTGCCGGTGATCCTCATTGCGGCGTGGTGGCTGCTCACCCTGAACTCGACGAACTTCTTCGTGCCCAAGCCGGTCGAGCTCGCCGAGACGTTCGTCACAGTCTGGTTCAGCGAACGCATCTTCGTCGATGTGCTGCCGAGCCTCGGCCGGCTCGCGATCGGTCTCTTCCTGGCGATAGTGCTCGGCATCGTGATCGGGATCCTCATCGGGTCGGTCAGGTGGCTGCGCAGCCTCACGGAGCCAGTGCTCGAGTTCTTCCGCGCCATTCCCCCACCCGTGCTGATCCCCGTGCTGATGCTGGTCATCGGCATCAACGACGCCATGAAGATCGTCGTGATCGTCTTCGGGTGCATCTGGCCGGTGCTGCTGAATACCGTGGAAGGCGTGCGAGCCGTCGATACCGTGCTCGACGACACCGCCTCGACCTATCGCATCAGCGGGTTCGCGCGCATCCGCCACCTCGTGCTGCCGGCGGCGAGCCCCCAGATCATGGCGGGTGTTCGCCAGTCGCTCTCGATCGGCCTGATCCTGATGGTCATCTCGGAGATGTTCGCGTCGTCGTCGGGGCTCGGCTATGCGATCGTGCAGTTCCAACGGTCCTTTGCGATCCCGGAGATGTGGAGCGGCATCGCGCTGCTCGGACTCATCGGCGTGGGCCTGTCCCTTCTCTTCCAATTCGCGCAGGCACGCATCCTGCACTGGTACAACGGCCTCAAGGAGCTCGAACATGACGGTTAGCGATCTCGCCCACGCCGGGCCCAACCTCACCGATTCGCCCGCGCTGCTGTCGGTGCGCGGGCTGCAGAAGGTCTACGACGGGGGTGGCACCCGCGTCGAGGCGGTGCGCAATCTCACCTTCGACCTCGCCTCGGGAGAACTCGTCTGCCTCGTCGGCCCTTCCGGCTGCGGCAAGACGACCCTGCTCAAGTGCATAGCCGGGCTGATGACTCCGACCTCCGGCTCGGTGACCCTCGACGGCGCCGTCGTCACCGAGCCGCCGAAGTCGATGGCCGTCGTCTTCCAGGAGTACGGGCGCAGTCTCTTTCCGTGGATGACGATCCGGGCGAACGTGGAGCTGCCGCTCAAGAATCAGCGCATGCCGAAGGAACAACGGCGCACGCTGGTCGCCGAGGCGCTCGACGCCGTGGGCCTCGCCCACGTTCCCGACAAGTACCCGTGGCAGCTCTCCGGCGGCATGCAGCAGCGCGTCGCGATCGCAAGGGCCGTGGCATACCAACCACAGGTGCTGCTGATGGACGAACCGTTCGCCGCCGTCGACGCCCAGACCAGGGCCGACCTCGAAGACCTCATCCGCACGGTCTGGAAGACCCTCGGCGTCACGATCCTCTTCGTCACCCACGACATCGACGAGTCGGTGTACCTCGGCGGCCGCGTCATCGTGCTCTCGAGCTCGCCCACCGTGGTGCAGGAGGACATCAT
>JAODAY010000217.1 GCA_025463665.1 Microbacteriaceae bacterium | reverse complement strand
AAGCGCCTTCTTGGCGGCCTCCTGGCCGATGACGTATTCCTCGAGGAATGAGTAGATCTCGCGCGGCTTGGGGAGCTCGAACTCGCTCGATGCCTCTTCGCCGGCCTCGGCCAGTCGCTCCTCGATGATCTCGTTGCACAGCTCGACGCACTCGTCGCAGATGTAGACGCCGGGACCGGCGATCAGCTGCTGAACCTGCTTCTGGCTCTTGCCGCAGAAGGAACACTTGAGCAGGTCGGCGCTTTCTCCGATTCGAGCCATGTGCAGCCTCCCTAAAGACAAACGTGCTACGTGGGAAAGAGCCTAACCCGTGCCGCCGACACTCGCTCGCATGCGACGCCGTTCGCTGCGTCGAGCCGCAATAACCGACGGCCGCCCTCAGGGCTCACCAACTAGTCTGGAGACCTGAATGAATTCGCGATAGTCGGGTGGCGACATGGGGACACGGTGGGCCAGAGTCACCCGCGGGTGGGTCGTCGCCGTCTTCTCCACACTTGTCGCCGGCGCCTCGCACACCGTGGCGGGTGGGGTGGCGCCGAGCGGGGTCGCCCTCCTCATCGCCACCGCATTCGCCGGCGTCACCTGCGTCGCCCTCACCGGAACCCGGGTGTCGCTCCCCCGCGTCATCCTGTCGGTGCTGCTCAGCCAGTTCGCCTTCCACACGGTGTTCGCCTCCCTTCGAAAAGGTGCAACCCTGTCGATGACGGATGCCACGGCCCACGCCCACGCATCTGGCGGAGCCGTCGTTCCGCTCGCCTCCGGCGCCGTCGAGCACCACGACGCCCCGTCGATGTGGGTCGGCCACACCATTGCGGCCGCTCTCACGATTGTCGCCCTCCGTTACGGCGAGGCCGCCTTCTGGCACCTGCGCGCACTCGGACGACTGTTCTCGTTCACCACGCTGGCCTCGACGCCGGCGGTTCCCGTGCTGCCCCGTGTCATCCGTCGACCCGATGCGACCGTCGGCCCGGCCAGGCCACGCCGGATCGCCGATGTGCGCCGCGCGCGAGGGCTCCGTGGGCCGCCAGCAGGCGCGTTCGCCTGACAAGTCCACAACAAGCCCGCATCAACCCGTCGCACCGGCCCGTCGCCGGGCGACCGTAAGGAAGTCCTCGTGAACAGCTCAATCATCCAGCGTCGCCCGAGGGGCGTCGCCCTGCTCACCGCCGCGTCCCTCGTGGCACTCATGTCGGTGGCGGGCTTCGCTTCGCCCGCTCAGGCGCACGACGCCCCCGTCTCCACCGTCCCCGAGACCGGCGTCACGCTCAGCGAGCTGCCGGAGGAGTTCTCGGTCACCATGTCGGAACCCATCGTGGTCACCCCCGGCACCGAGTCCAACTTCGGCATGCGGATCACGGATGCCGCGGGCCTCTACTACGGCAACGGCTGCGTCACCTTCCTCGACGCGACGATGTCGACCGTCGCGGAGCTCGGCGAGCCGGGCACCTACTCGGTCGTGTGGCAGCTCGTGTCCTCCGACGGACACCCGACGAGCAACGCCGACTCGAACCCGGTGAGCTTCGAGTGGGCACCTGCGGAGGGAGCCGCGATGTCTGTCGGCTCGCCGACGCCGCCGGTGTGCGGCGAATCGACCGAGACCCCGGAGCCGAGCATGACGGCGACGGCGACCACGCCGGAGCAAGACGCCGATGAAGACGCGGGCTCGCAGTCGCCCGGGGACACCACGGAGGCCTCCGACGCGACGCCCGCGCTGTGGATCGGCGGCACCCTCCTCGTCATCCTCCTCGGCGTCGGCGCGGCCCTGCTGATCAGCCAGCGCAGCAAGAGCCGGTCGTAGCGCACCGACACCTACCGCGCCAGCGTCCTCGCGATCCCGTCGGCCACCGAAGTGGGCTGCACTCCGAAGGTCGATTCGAACGCGCTCGAGTCGAACACATAGGGCCTCGTGAATTGGTAGTCCATTTCCAGGGTCTCCCGTGCCGCCCTGGCGAACAGGGCCCCCATGCGCATCGTCGTGCGGGACATGGTCGCGCATCGCGCATCGGGACCGGAGGCGAGGGCGACATATTCGCGGCCGGTGAGCGCCGGCGCGGTGGGGAGGTGCCACACGCGACCCCGTGCGACCGGGTCCGTGCCGAGGATCGCGAGGGCGTCGCCGACGTCGGGCGTGAAGGTGAGGGAGTGCGGTTGGTCGGCATCGTAGAGCCACGTGCCGGGCTTGCCCGCGGCGACCTTGTCGAGCACGAACATGTTGAAGACGCTGGTGGCCGCCCCCGGGCCGTAGAAGTCGGCGCTTCGCCCCACTGTGAAGGAGAGGCCGCGGCTGGCACCCTCGTGCAGCGCCGCGAGTGCGTCCGCGCGCACTCTGCCCTTCTTGCTCGTCGGGGTGACCGGAGTCTGTTCGGTCATCGGGCCCGTGACCGGGCCGTAGGCGTACACATTGTCGAAGTAGACGAGATGCGTCGCGGTGGCGATCGCCGCATTGATCGTGTTGCCGAGGATCACGGGCCACTGCTCCGCCCAGACCCGAGCGGAGTAGGCCAGGCCGACCGTGAAATACGCGACCTTCGCCCCGGAGAGCGCGCGGCCGGCTTCAGCCGGATCGAGCAGGTTCGCGATAACCGACCGCGCTCCCGTGACGGCCGAGCGTTGACGGCCCACGGAGACGGTGTCCTCTCCGAGGCGGCGAAGGGCGCGAACGGTCTCGCGCCCGACGACTCCGTTGCCACCGAGGACGACGTGTGTGCTGACTGCGGTCACGGCTGATCTCTTCTCTGGTCGACGGGAAACAGGTGATGGGTGGCATCCTCCTGGGCGAGCCGACGGAGGCCGGCGAAAAGCGGGTCGCCGAGCACGGTTCCGACCACCATGAGCTCGGCGATCCGATCCGTCTCCTGCAGCGTCGTCAGGGCGTGCAGGTCGGCGGCGGCCGCGGCCTGCGCGGCGGCCGCGTAGGCGCGCAGATACTCCGGCGGGGCGTCGAAGCCGATGGCGTGAAGGCCGTCGAGCGCGCGCGCCGCCGCGCCCGTTCCCGGGTTGTCGGCGGTGGTGTTCCACCCGAGGGACTCGGCGAGGAGCCGCACTCGGTCCCGGGATTCCGCGCTGGCGACCGACTCCTTCGCGCGCGGCGTGCTCATGGCCTGTTGGGCGGCATGGAAGGCCTCAGCGAGGGGGGCGTCGGCGGCATCGAGCACGCCGAGAACCGACTTCGTCGCCGATACCGACAGTCCTCCGGTGTCGAGCAACGCGCGGATGAGGCGCACCCGTGCGACGTGCGCCGTGCCGTAATCGACCTGATTGGTCGACGACCTCAGACCCTCCGGAACCAGCCCCTCGCGCTGATAGAACTTCAGAGCGGATAAGGGAACGCCTGCTTGCCGGGATAACTCAGATACTCGCACTATCCGATAGTATCCGTATCCATTTTCCCGCGCCATGATTCGTAAACGCAGAAAGGGCCGCCTCCCCGGGGGGAAGCGACCCTTTCTGCGAACCGAGTGGCCCGAACTTAGCCGGTGATCGCCGGAACGTTCTTGCGGCTCGTGAGCACCTGGTCGATGAGACCGTACTCGAGGGCCTCGGCCGCGCTGAGGATCTTGTCGCGGTCGATGTCCTTGTTCACCTGCTCGGCGGTGCGGTTGGAGTGGTGCGACAGCGTCTCCTCGAGCCAGCCGCGCATGCGAAGAATCTCGCGTGCCTGGATCTCGATGTCCGACGCCTGTCCGCGGCCGGCGTCGCCGGTTGCGGGCTGATGGATGAGGATTCGTGCGTTCGGGAGCGCGAGGCGCTTGCCCGGCGTACCGGCGGCCATCAGCACGGCGGCGGCCGAGGCTGCCTGTCCGAGCACGACGGTCTGGATGTGCGGCTTGATGTACTGCATCGTGTCGTAGATCGCGGTCATCGCGGTGAACGAGCCGCCCGGCGAGTTGATGTACAAGGTGATGTCGCGGTCCGGGTCCGTCGATTCCAGCACCAGCAGCTGCGCCATGATGTCGTCAGCGGAGGCATCGTCCACCTGGACGCCCAGGAAGATGATCCGGTCCTCGAAGAGCTTGGTGTAAGGGTCCTGGCGCTTGAAGCCGTAGGGCGTGCGCTCCTCGAACTGGGGCAGGACGTAGCGGCTGGACGGAAGATTACCGGCGGACCACCCGAAGTTGTAATTCATTTGTTTGCTCCTGATCTGAGTGTTCTTGTGCCGGTCTAGTTCTCGGAGGCTGGTTCGCCCGAGGTGCCGTTCGACGTGCCGCCGCCGCCGGCTACCGATCCCGCATGCGCAGCGATCTTGTCAAAGAAGCCGTACTCAAGCGCCTCCGTGGCGGTGAACCACTTGTCGCGGTCGTTGTCCTTGAGGATGGTGTCCACAGTCTGGCCGGTCTGATCTGCCGTCAGTTCCTCCATGACCTTCTTCATGTGAAGGATGATTTCTGCCTGGATCTTGATGTCCGACGCCGTGCCGCCGATGCCCCCGGAGGGCTGGTGCATCAGGACGCGTGCGTTCGGGGTGGCGTATCGCTTGCCCTTCGTGCCGGAGGACAGCAGGAACTGCCCCATGGAGGCGGCAAGTCCGGTGGCCACGGTGACGACGTCGTTCGGGATGAACTGCATGGTGTCGTAGATCGCCATGCCCGCGGTAACGGAACCGCCGGGTGAGTTGATGTAAAGGTAGATATCCTTTTCCGGGTTTTCAGCAGAAAGGAGGAGGAGCTGCGAGCAGATGGCATTTGCGTTCTCGTCACGCACCTCTGAGCCCAGCCAGATGATCCGCTCCTTGAGGAGGCGGTTGTAGATGTAGTTGTCCTG
>JAODAY010000331.1 GCA_025463665.1 Microbacteriaceae bacterium | reverse complement strand
GCCAGGCGGCGAACTCCTCCGCCGAGGCGGTGGAGCTGGGGGCGGGCGGGCGGGCGTCAGGCGGCGCCGCCCACTGGCCGCCGGCCGTTGTCGCTTCGAACTCCGTCGCGTCGGTCGCGCCGCTCGCCATGGCGAGGGCGTCGGATGTCGCGGGGTACTCGCTCGGCACGGTGTCCGGCCGGTCGTTAGTCGTCGCCGATGTCACAGTGGGCACGGCGTGGTCCTGACTGGAGCGGCGTGCGACCCAGACGATGAACCAGACGAGGAGGCCGAGGAGGACCACCGTCCACAGTGCGCGTCCGAACGATGCACCCCAGTACGGCTGGCCCCAGTAAGAGGAGCCGGCGAACCAGAAACCCTGGGTGACGGGCAGGATGCTGAGGAACACGAGCGCGCCGATGCCGGCGATAGGCGACTCGATGCGGCCGTGGAATACCTCCTCGAGGTGGATCTTGTCATTGCGGTCGGGCAGCAGCAGCCAGGCCGCGGCGTAGAGCAGCAGGGCGGGGCCGCCGAGCACGGCGACGACGACGAGGATTCCGCGCACGATGAGCGGGTCGATGCCGAGGCGCATCGCGATGCCGGAGGAGACGCCGCCGATCCATCCCGGTTCACGGGTGAGTCCGAGGGAGCGCATCCAGGCAAAGAAACGGTTGCCGGCCAGCGGCGGCGGCATGGGGGGCGGGGGAGCGGCCGGGGTGTCGGCATGGGGCTGTGACGGGGGGTTCGTGGGCATGTCACCATGGTGGCGCTCGCCGCGGGGCACCGGCCATGGGGTATGACCCTGACCGCACCCTGAATACTCAGGGCACGGAGGTTCGGGGTACGCCCAAACCTGCTTGGATGCAAGTGTGCAGAACGCCGTGAACCGTCCTCCCCTCGCGCGCCCACGCCGCGTGGTGGTTGCGGGCGTCTGCCTTGCGCTCGCCGGTCACCTCGGCTGGTCGGTGCGCCGCACACGGTTTCTCGCCGTGGTCCTGACGCTGTGCGGTGGCGCGGGGGCGCTGCTCTACCTGTGGCTGTGGGCCTTCGTGCCGCTCGAAGAGCCGGCCGCGGCGCCCGGTGGTGACCCGACTCGGAGCGGCGAGGTTCTCGGCGACGGCGCTGTTCCGGAGGGCGGCGCTCGTGCGGGCGGCGCCGTTCGTAGCGACGGCGACACGGATGACGCGGCATCCGTTCGCCGGAGCGCCCCTGCGGCCACGCTGCTCGTCGGCCTCGCGGCCATCGCCGCGCTCGTCTTTCTGGGCGGGGGCCGAAACTCGAGCGTCGCCCTCATTGTCACGACCGTGGCGAGCGGCCTCGCGGTGGTGTGGAGCCTCACCTTCGACCGGCACGACCCCGACAAGACGGCCGCGCACGGCATCCGCGTGCGCCTGGTCTCGGTCGCCGCGCTCGTCATCGCCGGGAGCTCCGCGCTCGCGAGCCGGCCGACCGCCGCGGGCGCCGTGCTCGGGGTCGCGATGGTGGTGCTCGGCGTCGCCGTCGTGGCGGCTCCCCGGGTCGTGTCGCTGTGGAGCGACCTCATGGGTGAGCGCGCCGCCCGCGTGCGCGAGGTGCAGCGCGCGGAGATCGCCGCACACCTGCACGACTCCGTTCTGCAGACGCTCGCGCTCATCCAGAACCGGGCGGGCGCCTCGAGCGAGGTCGCCCGGATCGCCCGCGCGCAGGAGCGGGAGCTGCGCGACTGGCTGTTCGTGGGTGACACGCCCGTGATCGCCGACCTCGCCACCGAGCTGCGCGACGCCGCGGCGGCGATCGAGCTGGACTACCCGGCGCGCATCGAGGTCGTCACCGCGGGCGCGTCGGTCGAGCGTCCGGGTGCGGCTCTCGTGGCGGCGGCGCGCGAGGCGATGCTCAACGCGGCCAGGCACGCCGGCGGCGACGTCTCGGTCTACCTCGAGTCCTCCCCGGGCGGCATCGATGTCTTCGTGCGCGACCGCGGACCGGGCGTCGACCTCAGCCGCCTGCCCACCGACCGACACGGCATCCGCGAATCCATCATCGGGCGGATGTCGCGTGCCGGAGGCACCGCGACCGTGCGCCCCGGCCTCGCCGGCGCCGGCACCGAGGTACACCTGCACCTCGAGGTGGCGCGTGCCTGACGTGGCGCCGCGCCCCGGTGCGCTCCCATTGTCGTTCCCGTTCCCGTTCCCGTTGTGCAGGACGCTCCGCACCGGCCCGTTCCCGTTGTGCGGGACGGTCGGCGCCCGCCCCGCGTCATCCGCCTTCGCCCACGCTTGTGACTCCCCTGGAGGACCCGCATGACGACCGTGATCATTGTTGACGACCACTCGATTTTCCGGTCCGGGCTGCGGGCCGACCTCGACGAGACCGTCGAGGTCGTCGGCGAGGCGGCCACGGTCGACGAGGCGGTCGAGCGCATCGCCGCGCTGCGGCCGGCGGTGGTGCTGCTCGACGTGCACCTTCCGGGCGGGGCGGGCGGCGGCGGCGCCGAGGTGCTCCGACGCTCGAGTGCGCTGCTCGACACCGTCAAGTTTCTCGCGCTGTCGGTTTCGGACTCCGCGGAGGATGTAGTTGGCGTCATCCGTGCCGGGGCTCGTGGGTACATCACGAAGGGGTCGTCGGGCGTCGAGGTGTCGCGCGCGGTCGCCGCGGTGGCCAGCGGCGACGCCGTCTTCTCGCCGCGACTGGCGGGGTTCGTGCTCGACGCGTTCGGAGCCGTCGCGGGCGAGCAGGCGGAGTCGAGCGAGGAACTCGACCGGCTCTCGGCCCGTGAGCGCGAGGTCATGCGGCTCATCGCCCGCGGATACGCCTACAAAGAGGTCGCGACCGAGCTGTTCATCTCGATCAAGACCGTCGAAACGCACGTCTCGGCGGTGCTGCGCAAGCTCCAGCTGTCGTCGCGGTACGAACTGACCGCGTGGGCGCTGGAGCGCAAGCTGCTCTGAGGAATCGCCCTGCTCTGAGGAATCGCCGCGCGCGCCGCCGTGCAGCCACCGCGGTGAGGGGCGACAGCGCGGTGGACAGCTCACACCACACGCGTTCCGGTGAACTGATGCGAATTCCATTCCACTCCCGCGCATCGCCGCCCATGAGCCGTACCTTGTGGCCGCTGATCCCTTTGCCTTCCGGCGCTCGTGTCGGGTTGGGCACGGCTACATGCAGGGATTGCCCGCGCTGAAGCGACAGTGGCAGCGGCACATGCATGATGATGGCCGCCGTGACGGAACAGGAGAAGGCGTCGGCGCGCATGACGCGCTGAAAGGCCAGGCAACGGGTCTCGGTGGTGTCGGGCACCGCCCTCGGAATGCGAGTCCCATGAAATGGCCGCGCCAGATCGGAGCCCCGGAGCCGACCCGGCGTGACATCCGCTCGACGCGCTTCGCCGTAGCTGAAGGGTCGAGTATCGAACGGCTCCGGAAGCGGGGTGCGTGCGCTCATCACCCGAGGGTCGCACGACGAATGCGGTCGGAGCTTCCATCGGTCAGAGCTGTGGACGAGGGGCGGAGCGTTGCCTTCGGGAGGACACAGGCGGGCGAAATGACGCCCATGAGCGGATGCCGCGGGGTTACCGAGCTCGAGAGGTTCGCCCCGGGCAGAAACCGACCTCTACGCGAACAACCGCTGCAGGCGCCGCACTCCCTCGAGCAGGGGCTCGTCGCCGAGCGCGTACGAGAGCCGCAAGAACCCGCTCGGACCGAAGGCCTCGCCCGGCACCACGGCGACTTCGGCCTGCTCGAGAATGAGGTCGGCGAGCTCGAGTGACGTGGTGGGCGTGACGCCTCCCCACGTGCGGTTCAGCAGCCCCGTGACATCCGGGTAGACGTAGAAGGCGCCCTCGGGCGTGGGGCACACGAGACCGTCGATCTTGTTCAGCTCGTCGACGATGAGCCGGCGCCGGCGATCGAACGCGAGGCGCATCATCTCGACGGCGTCCTGCGGGCCATTGAGTGCCTCGATCGCCGCACGCTGCGAGATGTTGGACACGTTCGACGACAGGTGCGACTGCAGATTGCCCGCGGCCTTCATGGCGTCGAGGGGGCCGACCATCCAGCCGACGCGCCATCCGGTCATGGCGTAGGTCTTGGCGACACCGTTGACGAGGATCGTCGTGTCGGCGAGAGCAGGCACGGCCTCGACGATGGACGTCGCCCGCACCGCCCGCGCTGACTCCGACGAAGCGTAGGTGAGGTTCTGGTAGATCTCGTCCGAGACGACCCACATGCCGTTGGCGAGCGCCCACTCGCCGATCGCCCGGGTCTGCTCTGCGCTGTAGACGGCGCCGGTGGGGTTCGACGGCGAGACGAACAGCAGCACCTTGGTGCGTTCGGTGCGGGCGGCCTCGAGCTGCTCGACGGTCACCAGGTAGTCCTGGTCGCTACCGGCGAACACCTCGACGGGAACCCCGCCGGCTAGCTTGATCGCCTCGGGGTAGGTCGTCCAGTAGGGGGCGGGAAGCAGAACCTCGTCGCCGTCGTCGAGCAGCGTGGCGAAGGCCTGGTAGACGGCCTGCTTGCCGCCGTTGGTCACGACGACCTGCGACGCCGTCACCGCCAGGCCGCTGTCGCGCAGGGTCTTCGACACGATCGCGGCACGCAGTTCGGGCAGTCCGACGGCGGGCGTGTAGCGGTAGTTCTTGGGGTCGAGAACGGCGACGGATGCCGCGTCGACGATGTGTGAGGGAGTGAGGAAGTCGGGCTCTCCCGCGGCGTAGCTGATGACCTTGCGGCCCTCGGCCTGCAGCGCCTTCGCTTTCGCGTCGACCTTGAGGGTCGCAGATTCGGCAATGGCGTCGATGCGCCGTGAGATTCGAGGAAATGTGGCCACGTAGCTAGTCTAGGCGGCGGGACTTTGGCGCACTCGAGCGTTCGGCGGGTGCACCAGAGTTCGGGGCGGGAGCGATTCGGTCGCCCGGCGTGAGCCGCGGCATCCGAAGGTTAATGCCTTACACTGGTGGGAGTGGCTAAACACTACAAACTTTTTGCGCGCCATCTTCAGGCATTCCAGCCTGTGAGTTCGTGGCAAATCTCAGCAGCACCATCAGTTTCACCCGTGCATTAGTGACACTCTCGAGTGGCACGAAAACACAAAGGGCGGTGGCTCAATTGGTAGAGCAGCGGTCTCCAAAACCGCAGGTTGCAGGTTCAAGTCCTGTCCGCCCTGCAGGTGTCCTTTCACACTCCGTGCGAGGTGCCGCGCACCACAACGACGATGTGTCGGAAGGTAAAGACAGTGGCTAGAAAGATCACCGACGAGCCCAGCGAGGACATCGTCGCGAGCGCTCGCAACGAGGGTGCCAGCAAGCGCAGCCCGTTCGGTCGTTTGTCGCTGTTCATTCGACAGGTCGTCAACGAACTCAAGAAGGTTGTGACCCCGACTCGTAAAGAGCTCGTGAGTTACACCCTGGTCGTGCTGGTATTCGTCGTCATCATGATGGCGATCGTCGGAGGGTTTGACTGGGTGTTCTCACTCGCGGTCAACTACATCTTCGGCAACGGCGACATAACGTCTCCGTAGCCCAGCAGCTACGCACTAAGAAATGGAATGGAATTCAGTGTCTGAGAATCACCGCGACGATATCGACCTCGCGACCGCCGCAGAGCAGTCATCCGAGGTAGACGAAGTCCAGGAGGGCAACTCGCTGGCAGCTGACGAGAATTCTGTGGATTCGGCCGAGCACGAGGCAGTCCACATCGCCGACGACGACGAAGAAGAGGGCGATCTCGCCGGCCTCCTCGAGGCACTCGACGCAGCGATCGACCCCGAGGCCGACGCGATCGTCGACGACGCACTCGACGTCGACTCCGTCGACGAAGCGGACGCTTCCGTTTCTGCGACCGACGACGAAGCCGACATCGAGGCCGAAGCACAGGCGAGCGAGGCCCCCGAGGTCGCTCCGTACGACGGTCCGGAACTCGGCGACGACGGCGAGCCTGTCGAGGTCGACCCGTACGAGGCGTTCCGCAAGGAACTGCGTCTGCAGCCGGGCAAGTGGTACGTCATCCACTCCTACGCCGGGTTCGAGAAGCGCGTCAAGCAGAACCTCGAGAACCGCAAGGTGAGCATGACGGTGGAAGACTCGATCTTCCAAGTCGAGGTTCCCATGGAGGATGTCGTCGAGATCAAGAACGGCCAGCGCAAGCTCGTCAACCGCGTGCGCATCCCGGGCTACGTGCTCGTGCGCATGGACCTCAACGAGGACTCCTGGAGCGTCGTTCGCCACAC
>JAODAY010000327.1 GCA_025463665.1 Microbacteriaceae bacterium | reverse complement strand
TCTCCTCGCGCGGGTAGCCGTGGTGGTGGTAGCTGATCGCGGTGTGGCTCATCGTCGAGAAGTCGCCGTTGATGCGCCCCACGGTGAGCTCGATCTCGTCGCGCAGGTCC
Organism: Microbacteriaceae bacterium; assembly: GCA_025463665.1. Classification (GTDB taxonomy): domain Bacteria; phylum Actinomycetota; class Actinomycetes; order Actinomycetales; family Microbacteriaceae; genus Conyzicola. The sequence goes on along the minus strand of JAODAY010000327.1, from coordinate 5,186 downwards.
ATGTAGGCCTGCACGCGCTCGCGACTCGGGCTCGCAACCTGCACGAGTGTGACGTCTTCGACCGCGATGCTGCCCTCGGCGAGCAGCTCGCCGTATGCCTTGAGACGGTGCCCGATGCCCTTGGTGTAGTCGAGCCTGTCGACGCCGAGCATGATGGTCTTCGGGTTGCCGAGTCCCTCGCGGATCTCCCGTGCACGCGCCTGGATGTGCGGCTGGCGGGCGAGCTCTTCGAAGGAACGCGAGTCGATCGAGATCGGGAACGCCTTCGCGGTTACGCGACGCGTCGGCCTGGCCGGTGTCGCAACCTCGATCGTGGTCGTCTTCGTCGCGGAAGAGGTGAGGCGGCGAACGGCACGGGAGAAGTTGCTCGCGTCGGCGACGCGCTGGAAGCCGATCACGTCGGCGCCGAGCAGTCCCTCGATGATCGCTCCGCGCCACGGCAGCTGCGAGTAGATGCCGTATGGCGGGAAGGGGATGTGGTTGAAAAACCCGATCGTCAGGTCGGGGCGCTGGTCACGCAGCATCTTCGGCACGAGCTGCAGCTGGTAGTCCTGCACCCAGACAACGGCGCCCTCGGCCGCAACCGCGGCCGCGGCATCGGCGAATCGCTGGTTGACGGCGACGTAGCTCTCCCACCACTCACGGTGGTAGGTCGGCGGGGCGATGACGTCGTGGTAGAGCGGCCACAGCGTGTCGTTGCTGAAGCCCTCGTAGTAGTTCTCGATGTCTTCGGCGCTCAGCCGCACGGCGACGATCTGGATGCCCTCGTTCTCGAAGGGCTCGAACTCGAGGTCAGGCTGGCCGCCCCAGCCGACCCACGCGCCGTCGGCGCTGCGCATGATCGGCTCGAGGGCCGTCACGAGGCCGCCGGGCGAGGGCTTCCAGTAGGTGGTTCCATCGGGCTCCACGACGCGGTCGACCGGCAGGCGGTTCGACACGACGACGAAATCGAACACCGCGGCGGCGGTCTTCGGGGCAGCGGTGGATTCAGAGTTATCGGGGGTGGCGTTCATCGACGCGAGCTCCATTCGGATTGCGCAGCAACACCATCGGCGGCAAGCTTGCCTCAGGATATCAGGGCGCGGCGAGCCCGCATGCGGCGGTCGGCATCCGGGCGGATCTACGATTGGCCCATGGTTACCACTCGGCTGTATCGCGCCGGCACTCTCGAAAAGACCGACTTTCCCGCCGCCGACATTTCCGACTACATCGCGCAACCGGATGCCACGGTGTGGATCGACTTCACCTCGCCCACCGAGGAGGATCTCGCCATCATCGTCGACGAGCTCGGCCTGCACGAACTCGCGGTCGAAGACGCCGTGCACGGGCACCAGCGGCCCAAGCTCGACCGATACGACTCCCACCTCTTTCTCGCGGCATACGCCGTCGAACTCGACCTCGACACCAGTGAGTTGCGCAAGGTCGAGGTCAAGGCATTCATCACCGATCGCGCCTTCGTGACGGTGCACCCGCCCGAGTTCTCGATGGACCCGGTCGTGCGCCGCTGGATCGACAACAAGGAACTCGCGGTGCACGGCTCGGCGTACCTGTTGTGGGGCTTTCTCGACGTCATCGTCGACGGCCACTTCGAGACGGTGCAGAACCTCGACTCCCTGGTCGACACCCTCGAGGATGACCTGTTCGACGACAAGCCGCGCGGCGCCCAGGTGCAGCGGCAGTCCTTCGAGACACGAAAGAGCCTGGTCTCGGTGCGCCGGGCCGTTCTGCCAATGCGCGAGGTGGTGAACACCCTCATGCGACGCGACATCGAGTTTCTCGACCGCGAGATGGTGCCCTACTTCCAGGACGTCTACGACCACGTGCTGCGCGCGACGGAGTGGACCGAATCGCTGCGGGACCTGGTCGCGACGATTCTCGACACCAACCTCAGCATCCAGAGCAACCGCATGAACCTCATCATGAAGAAGGTCACGAGCTGGGCGGCCATCATCGCAGTTCCCACGGCGATCACCGGGTTCTTCGGGCAGAACCTGCAGTTCGTCGGCTACGGCACGGTGTGGGGCTCGGTGCTCTCGGTCGTTCTCATCGTGCTCGCCTCCGCGACTCTGTTCGCGGCGTTCAGGCGACGCGACTGGCTCTGAGAGCGCTCCCGAGTCGCCCGCGTGCGGTACGGTCGGTACCCAGTGCACGCCACCATGCGCGTGCGTGAACGGCTTCGATTCATGACCTCTCCCGATTCCACGCCGCTCCCCCCGGAGCCGATCACCTCCGTCGCAGACGCAGCTTCCGTGGCCCTCGCCCGCGTCGTGGTCTCGGAGCACCGCCTCGACGCGGGCGACCGGCAGATCGGCTTGCGCGTCTTCGTGCCCGTCGACGCCGACACAGACGCCGACCTCGATACCGTCGTGTACGCGCGCGGCGGCGCGCAGCCGTCCGGCGCCCCGTGCGCCGCCGACGTGGCTCTGCTCGCGACGGAGCTCGGCGCCCGCCTCCTGCTCGTCGACTACCGGCGAGCGCCCGGGCATCCCTTCCCCGCACCATACGACGACGTGCTGGCGGCTGTGCGCGGCGTCGCGGCCCGCGGCGGCTACCGCACCCTGAGCCTGGCCGGCGACGGCACCGGCGCCAATCTCGCGCTCGCCACGGCGATCACCGTGCGCGCGGAGCTGCCCCTCGACGCGCTCCTGCTGCTCTATCCCCAGCGGGATCCCGACGCGGAGAACAACGGCGACTACCGCTGGTTCGGCAACCCGCACGAGATGGGCCGCTCCGCCGAGTCGACCCATCCCGAGTGGCAGTACACCGAGCGCGGGCCGGCCCAGCCGCCCGGCCAGCGCGCCCGCGCGGTCTCCCTCCTCGGGTTGCCGCCCACCGTGCTGGTGGGCGCGGGATTCGACCCGCTCTACGATGAGGGTCGCGCGCTCGCCTCCCGACTCGTGAGAGACGACGTCGACGTCGTCTTTCTCCCCAATCCCACCCTCCCGCAGGACTTCCAGCGCGAGGTCGGCACCTCGGATGACGCGGCGAACGCCCTCCAGCGCGCCTACTCCGCGTTCGCCTCGCTGATCGCCGCGGCACACTCGCGGAGTTGAGCTCGACGACGCGGCACACGCGCCCCGAAGCGGATTACCCGCAAAGCACCGAAACGTGGGTTGCCGACAGGCGCGCAGCCGGTAGCGTGGACTACCGATAAGGGAGGCTCATGCGCAAGTTCATTTTCAACGGAAGCATCATCAGCGCCATCTTCGGCGGTTTCGGCACGGTGCAGGCAACTCGGCACGGACCGCGCGACTGGCGACTGATCCTCATGTGGATCAGCTGGGGTGCGACCCTTGCGATCGCGATCGGCACCGTCATCGAGCAGGCCCACGACTCCTCAGCCCTCGAAGACTAGACCGTGCGCGACGGATACGGCTGGGGCTACGGCTGGTTGACGAGCGCCCTCAGCGAAGTGATCTTCGGGATCTTCGCCGTGATCGCGCTCGCCGTCGTCGTCTCACTGGTCTTTTTACTGGTGCGTTTTCTGCTCATCGGCACGAAGGCCGCACAACTCTATATCGCTCACAACCCGGCGTCTCAGCGACCGAGCAGGGGCGTCCCGGTTCCAGCACCCGGCGCTCCCGGCGGCGTGGCAGCAACGCTCCCGGCAGCGGCAGGTGCGCCGTCCACCGTTGCCGCTCCCCCGAGCGGGTCCTCCCCGGATGCCTCGACCACCGCCGTGGTCCCGGAGACGCCGCACGGCAGCACCGCGGTCACACAGAAGGCGCCGCGCGTCACCAGGCCGAAGTCGCCGCCCGAGGCGTAGGCCCCGGTCGTTTCACCGATCGCCCGTCCCCGATATCCCGCCAGTACCGGCGCGGCCCGGGCGGCGGGCGATCAGCCTTTCGAGCCCGTCGTTGCTATGCCGTCAACGAACTGCTTTTGACCGATGAAGAACAGGATGATCATCGGCACTGTGGTGATCACGCTCGCCGTCACGATGATCTCCCAGTGCCACTCCCCGCCGGAGCCGTACTGGTCGACGAGGGACTTGAGGCCCCGCGGAACGGTGAACGTCTCCGTGTCGCGCAGGTAGATGAGCGGGCGCATGAGGTCGGTCCAGGCCGCCTGCAGTTCGAACAGCAGCGTCACGGCGAGCGCCGGTCGGCACAGCGGCATCGCCACCTGCGAGAAGATGCGCCAGTTGCCCGCCCCGTCGATCTTCGCCGCCTCGAACAGCTCGCGGGGCAGGCTGAGGAAGAACTGACGCAAGAGGAAGATGTAGAAGGCGCTGCCGAACAGGTTTCCGGCCCACAGCGGGAACAGCGTGCCCGTTGCGCCCAGTCCGTTCCAGATCAGGAAGGTAGGGATCATCGTGACCGCGCCCGGCAACATCATCGTGCCGATGACGAGCGCGAACAGCGGCCCGCGTCCGCGAAAACGGAAGTAGGCGAAACCCCAGGCCACGAGGGCACTCGAGATCGTCACAGTGATGGCGGCGAGGCTCGTGACGATGCCAGAGTTGACGAGCCAGACGCCGATCGGCGCTTCTTGCCAGATCAAGAGGTAGTTCTCGAACGTGAAGTTCTTGGGGACCAGCAGGTTGTCGAACACGTCGCTGCGCGGCTTGAACGAGGCGCTCACGAGCCAGATGAACGGGTAGGTGAACACGATGGCGATGGCGGAGAGTGCGGCGTAGATCAGCACCCGGGCGACGCGGGAACGCACGGTCGGCCGACGCCGCGGGATCGGCGGCCGATCGATCACCGAGGACGCGTCGGTTCCCGGGGCGGCGGCGCGGGCCGCGGCATCCGTCGGGCTGAGAGATGTGGTCATTTCTGGTCACCCTCGTAGTAGACGAGTCGTCGGGAGAGCGCGAACTGCACGACCGTGAAGATCGTGATGATCACGAACAGAAGCCAGGCCATCGCCGAGGCGTAGCCCATGTGGAGAAACTCGAAGCCCTGCTGAAAGAGGTAGATCACGTAGAACAGGGCCGCGTTGTTGCTGTAGGTCGTATTGCCCGCACCGAAGAAAGCTGTGTAGGCCTCGGTGAACATCTGGAAGCCCGCGATGGTGTTGATGATCACCAGGAAGAAGATGGTGGAGCTGATCATCGGCACTGTGATGCGCATCGTCTGCTGCCAGAAGCCTGCCCCGTCGATGCGGGCGGATTCGTAGAGCTCGACCGGCACGTTCTTGAGCGCGGCGAGCAGGATGATGATCGACGAGCCGATCGCCCACAG
>JAODAY010000320.1 GCA_025463665.1 Microbacteriaceae bacterium | reverse complement strand
ACTCCTGCATCGCGGCGGACAGCGCGATGACGAGGCCGTAGTCGCTGACGCCGAGGCTCTTGCCGACCTGGATGATTGCCCGCGCGTTGCTCTCCATCTCGCCGGTGAGCAGGGTGATGTTTCCGCTCGGCGTCGAGGTGGGTGCGCTCGGTGCCGACGCGGGTGCCGAGTTCGCTCCGGGGACCACGAGGGTGCGACCGGCGTAGATGATGCTCGACGAGTTGAGTCCGTTCGCCGACAGCAGCGAGGAGGTCGAGACGCCCAGTTTGGCGGCGATCTTGGTGATGTTGTCGCCGGCCTGGATCGCGTAGCTGCCCGCGGAGGACGAGGGCGCGGGCCGTGACACTACGGGTGTTGCCGTGACGGGGGCCGACACGGGCGCAGAGGCAGAAGCGCCGGTAATCCGCAGCGACTGGCCGGGGTAGATGATGCTCGACCAGCCGAGGCCGTTCGCGCTGAGTATCGACTGGGTGGAGACCCGGAACTTGGCGGCGATGCCGCCGACGGTGTCGCCGCGCACGATCGTGTAGCTGCCGCTCGGGGCGGCTGCGGGTGCCGACACCGGGGCCGACGGTGCTACGGCGCCGCTCGAGAGCGTGAGCTGCTGCCCCGGGAAGATCGTGGACTTCCAGCCGAGGCCGTTGAGGGCGAGCACGGAGGCGGTCGACAGCCCGAAGCGTCCGGCGATGCCGCTGACGGTGTCCCCGGATGCCACACGGTAGGTGCTCGGCGTCGCTGCTATGGACACCTCGCCCACGGGCGAGTCCGCCTGCGCGACGCCCTCGTCGATGACCGTCGTGGCGTCGGCGCCCGACGTGTGGTCGGTTGCCTCGTGGTCTGTCGCCTTGTGGTCGGTGGTCGACTTCGCCTCGACGCGATCGATGGGACCGGTGAGGTTCATCGAGACGGCGAGCGAGCCGACGAGGATGATCGGCATGGTGGCCAGCATGGTCCTGCTGAAGGCACTGGAATCGCGCTGCGTCGCTGCCGGCTCGGCGTCGCGTGTGAACGCGGCAGCCGGAGTGGGGACGAGACCCGACAGAGCCGTGCCCTCGGTGGTCTGGGCATGGTGCTGGGGCAATTTATTCATCGGTCTCCGTCTAATCTCCCGGCCGGGATCGACGCACAGCGGTGGTGCGAATACTCAAACGTGACACAGATGGTGATCAGAGTCAATCAATGAGGCTCCTGTGACTGGAGTGAATAGCGCGCAATCTCGTGGCGCCGATCGGCGCGGGTTCCGTGTTTTCGGTCGCACCGTGGCACGATTATCCAGTGACTGATTTTCCCGACACGACCTGGCTGACCATCCCCGACCTCACCGAAATGCTCGGACTCAAGGTGAGCCAGGTGCGCCGCCTCATCGAAGACCGTGCCCTGCTGGCGCGCCGCATCGACGGCGTATGGAAGGTGCCGTCGGCCTTCATCGTCGACGGCGAACCGATGAGCGAGCTGCGGGGCACGATCATCGTGCTCGGCGACAGCGGATTCACCGACGACGAGGCCATGGACTGGCTGCTCGGCGTGGACGACAGTCTCGGCACGAGCCCCATCGCCGCGCTGCACGCGGGCCGCAAGGCCGAGGTTCGTCGCGTCGCCCAGGCGCTGGGCTAAGAACTCACGCCCCGCGGGGCAAGAGGCTCTGTCGGCTCAGGCCGCCCGCTGGCTGACCGTCGTGGCGAGCTGGGTGAGTTGCGCCCGCGCCGACGAGCTCAGCGGTGCATCCGTCATCGCGGAGAGGGCGAGCTTCACGTTGTGGGCGATGATGCGCTCGACCTTGTCGATGGCGCCACTGTCGCGGATGATCCCCTGCAGCATCGTTATCTGATGGGCGTCCAGCTCGGGGTCTCCGAGGAGTTCGTCGAGCAGCGAGCGGGCGTTCGCCGGCAGGGTGGTGCGCGCGAGAGCCACGAGCACAGTGCGTTTACCCTCTCGAAGGTCATCGCCCGCCGGTTTGCCCGTGACATCGGGATCGCCGAACACGCCGAGCATGTCGTCGCGCAGCTGGTACGCGATCCCCAGGGGGAGCCCGAAGGCGCGCAGGGCCGCGAGCTGTTTCGGGGTCCCTCCGCCGAGCGCGCCGCCGATGGCGAGAGGCGCCTCGACACTGTACTTCGCCGACTTGTAGACGATCACGCGGTGTGCGCGGGGGAGCAGTTCGCTCTCGGGATGCGTGCGCCAGGCGTTCTCCTCGACGATGTCGAGATACTGTCCCACGGTCACCTCGGTGCGCATGAGGTTGAACTCGGCCCGTGCGGCCTCGCTCGCGCCCGGGATGGAGAGGGCGCGGAGGGCGCCGTCGAACAGTTCGTCGCTCCACGCGAGCAGCAGGTCGCCGAGGAGGAGTCCGGCCGATTCGCCGAAGCCGCGTGGGCTTCCGAGCCAGTGAGCCTGCTTGTGCAACGTCTCGAAACGCTTGTGTGCGGAGGGTCGACCCCGTCTGGTGTCTGAGTTGTCCATGATGTCGTCGTGAACGAGGGCGGCGGCGTGGAAGAACTCGAGCGACGTCGCGGCAGATACGACCGCGGGCAACTCCTCCGCCGACACGTCTTCCGTGACGTCGAAGCCGACACCCTGGGCACTCACGGACTGCCATCCCCAGTAGCAGAACAGCGCACGGAATCGCTTGCCCCCGGCGAGCAGGTCCCTCGAGAAGCCGGCGAACTCGCCGAGTTCCGGTGCTATCGTCCTGAGCTGAGGTTCACGCTCCGTTATAAAGTCGTCGATTCGAATCTGGACAAGGTCAACTAACCGCGTACTCTCAGCCACACGCATAGCCTACCGAGCCGCGGGGGGCGTATTATCGAATCAATCGCGTCAACAGACCAAGCCGGAGGGGATCAGGATGGCACTTTCCGAGCAGGAGCAGCGTCTCCTGGAAGAGATGGAGCGGGGTCTGTATCAAAACGACGCCGACTTCGTCGCAACTGTCGGCCAGCGCCGCGGTAAGCCGAACTACACGATCGTAGTCGGCGGCATTCTTCTGGGGCTGCTCGGCGTAGCGATTCTCCTGACCGGTGTCGTCGTCCACCAGCCGCTCGTCGGCGTGCTCGGTTTCGTGCTCATGTTCGTCGGCGTGATGGTGGCTCTCGCCCCGCCCCGCCGTGGAATGGCCCCGGGCAAGCCGGCCTCGCCCGGCAAGCCCGCAAAGCCGTCGAGCTTCATGAACAACCTCGGCGACCGCTGGGACAAGCGCCAGGACGAACGCGGCCACTAGAAAAGCGCGACCCGCCACCGAAAAGGATCGACCGTCACGGTCGGTCCTTTTTTTGTGCCGTTCTATGCCCGGATGCGGCGACGGGGCGTGATTCTCCCTCCACTCCGCGGATAGCAGTGATTTGCTGGCCTGTTTCTGCTGAGTCGGCGCGTCTATGCGGCGAATCGCTAGGTGAGTGGAGGGTTGTGGAGTAAAGTGGAGGTAATCCACCGGGCCGGTAGTGAAGGGAGTGTTCCGTGTTTCTTGGCACCTACGCTCCCAAGCTCGACGACAAGGGGCGGGTCATCCTTCCGGCCAAATTCTGGGATGAACTCTCCTCCGGCCTCGTCATCACCCGTGGACAGGAGCGCTGCCTCTACGTTTTCACCGAGCGCGAATTCGAGAACCTGCACGACAAGATCCGTCAGGCACCCGTCACGAGCAAGCAGGCGCGCGATTTTCTGCGCGTTTTCCTTTCCGGGGCGAGCCAGGAGCGTCCAGACAACCAGCACCGCATCACCATTCCCGCGTCCCTGCGGGAGTACGCGAACCTGGGCCGCGAACTCACGATCATCGGGGCGGGCAGCCGCGCGGAGATCTGGGACACCGACGCATGGAACTCCTACTACGAGAGCACCGAAGCCGAATTCTCCGACACCGCCGAGGAGGTGATTCCCGGACTCTTCTAACTCGTTGGCGCTGACTCCCAGCCGGAGAATCCCGCCCTGACTTTCTTCCCCGATGTCAGGTCGAACCGGATGGGGATCAGGGCCAACGATCATGAAACGAAAAGCTATGAGCGACAACAACGACATCCACACCCCGGTCAATCTGGCCCGCACCATCGAGCTGCTCGGGCCAGCCCTGCAGCGCGACGGCGCCGTGCTCGTCGACGCGACGCTCGGCATGGGCGGTCACGCCGAGGCGTTCCTCGCCAGATTCCCCGGGATCACCTTCGTCGGCATCGATCGTGACCCCGAGGCGCTCGCCATCGCGGGCAAGCGGCTGAGCGTCTTCGGCGACCGGGTTCACCTTGTTCACGCGGTCTACGACGAGATCCCCGAGGCGCTCGCGTCGCTCGACATAGCGGAGGTCTCCGCCTACCTGTTCGACCTCGGCGTCTCCTCCCTGCAGCTCGACGAGGTCGACCGCGGCTTCTCCTACTCCAAGGACGCCCCGCTCGACATGCGGATGGATTCGACGTCGCCGCTGACCGCGGAACGCATCCTCGCGGAGTACAGCGAGATGGAACTGCGCCGCATCTTCTATGACTACGGCGAAGAGAAGCTCGCGCCGCGATACGCCAGCAAGATCGTGCAGCGCCGCGAGCTCGAGCCGTTCGTCCGGTCCTCCCAGCTCGTCGAGACGATCATCGCGGCGACGCCTGCCGCGGTGCAGCGCGCCGGCCACCCGGCCAAGCGTGTCTTCCAGGCCTTGCGCATCGAGGTCAACCAGGAGCTCGCCGTTCTCGAGCGGGCGATCCCCGCCGCGATCGACACTCTCGAGGTCGGCGGCCGCATCGTCGTGCTGTCGTACCAGTCGCTCGAAGACCGCATAGTCAAGCGCATCCTCGCCGCGCGCTCCGCGTCGACCGCCCCCGCCGGCCTGCCGGTCGAACTCCCGCAGCACAAGCCGGAACTCAAGCTGCTCGTCCGCGGAGCGGAACTGGCCTCCGAGGCCGAGAAAGCCATCAATCCCCGTTCGACCCCCGTGCGGCTCCGTGCTGCTGAACGACTCAGGAGAATCCAGTGAGCAGCACCCTCGCCTTCGCTACTCCGCTGCGCGCACCGCGCGAGCAGGCGCGCGAGCGCCACATCGAAATCGTCGCGACCCGCGCGCAGAAGAAGGCGCGCCCGCGCGTCCACTACGCCATCGTCGCCGTCGCCGGTCTCTTCGCCCTCTTCGTCGTTCAGCTGCTGCTGAGCATCGTGGTCTCCGACGGCGCATACCGCGTCGCCGGCCTGCAGACGGAACAGCGCGACCTCGGCCGCCAGCAGCAGGCGCTGAGTGAGCAGCTCGACCTTTTGGCATCTCCGCAGAACCTCGCGATGCAGGCCGAAGGCCTCGGCATGGTTCTGAGCTCCACCTCGCCGGTCTTCCTGCGGGTGACCGACGGCGCGGTTCTCGGCAGCGACGCGACCAACGGTGCGGGCGACACCGTGATCGGCACCGGCGGCGACCGCGTGCCCAACGCTCTCCTCGGCTCGGTTCCCCTGGTGGCGAGCGAGGCGGCGGCGAAGGCGGCCGCGGCGGCCGCCGAGGCGACCGCCGCGGACACGGCGGCAGCCGGCACCGCCGCCGCCGACACCACTGCCGCTACAAGCACTGCCGCCGAAAAGACGTCTGCCGCGGCATCCACCGGCACGGGCTCGACCGTCGTGGGCGCGCCTGACGCGACCCTCGCAGCCGAATCTGTAGCGTCGAACCCGGTCGCGTTGCCCTCGCCGGTCACCCGCTGACCCCAGCTACGGTCGCGGGGTCTCGAACGAAGGAACCCATTCAGTGAACGATGTTCGCAGTACCAAGCGCCGCCTTGCCATCACGGTCATCGCGATGTTTGCGGTCGTCGCGATCTTCGTCATTCGGCTCGTGGACATCCAGGTGGTGCGTGCCGAGGGGCTCAACGAGGAGTCGATGAGCAAGCGCTCCATCTCGGAGACCACCTACGGCCCACGCGGCGACATCCTCGACACCAACGGCACCGTGCTCGCCGACAGCGTCGACCGATTCGACATCACCGCCTCGCCCCAGCTGGTCGACGAATTCACCCGCAAGGCCGTCACGGGCGAACCTGCGGTAGACGTGACGGTGGCCGACGCGATCAGCGAGCTTTCGGTCGCCACGGGCACCTCCGTCGCCGACGTCACGACAGCCCTCACCGCAGAGCCGACATCCAACTTCACCTACGTCGCCCGGTCGGTGACGCTCGAGACGCTTAACGCCGTGCAGGCCCTCAAGATCCCGTGGGTGTACAGCCAGTACCACCCGAGTCGCACCTACCCCAACGGTTCCGTCGCCGGCAACCTCGTCGGCTTCATCGGCACAGACGGCCCGCAGAACGGGCTCGAGGTCACCGCGAACGACTGCGTCGGCAGCACAGACGGCTCCTCGGTCTACGAGCGCGGTGCCGACGGCATCCGCATCCCCGGATCCACCGTGACGACGCAGGAAGCCAAGGTCGGCGGCACCCTGAAGCTCACGATCGACAGCGACTTCCAGTGGTACGTGCAGCAGACGATCGCCCAGCGGGCGGAGGAGCTCGGCGCCGACTGGGCGACCGCCGTGGTGACGCGGGTGAGTGATGGACACCTGATGGCTGTTGCGGACTACCCGTCGGTCGACCCGAACAATGTCGACGGATCCGCGACGACTGCCCTCGGCTCTCTCGCCTTCAGCACGCCCTTCGAGCCCGGCTCGACCATGAAGGCGCTGACCATGGCGTCGCTCATCGACGCGGGGAGAATCACCCCCCTGGAGCGGGTGACGGCCCCCGGTCGCCGCGACCTCGGCGACGGCCAGTCGATCAAGGACTCCTGGGCCCACGCCGACATCAACTACACCGCCGCGGGCGTGCTCACGAACTCCTCGAACACGGGAACCTCGCTGCTCGCCGACAAGCTCGGCAAGGACGCTCGCCGCGACTACATGATCAAGTTCGGTCTCAATTCGCTCACCGACGTGGGCTTCCAGGGCGAGTCATCCGGATTCGTGCCGGAGACCAGCAAATGGGACTCGGTCACCAACTACGCCGTGCAGTTCGGCCAGGGCATGACGGCCACCTCGGCGCAGATGGCCTCGGCCTACCAGGCGATCGGAAACGGGGGAGTGCGGATGCCGCTGACCCTCGTCGAGGGCTGCGAGTGGCCAGACGGCACCGTGACCGACCTGCCCTCCACCGAGGGCGTGCAGGTGGTGTCGAAGTCCGCCGCCGACCAGACCGTGGCGATGATGGAGAACGTCGTGAGCCAGGGCGCCCTGAGCGCCGATCTGACCATTCCGGGCTACCGGGTCGCCGCCAAGACGGGGACCGCGGAAGTGGCTGCAGAGAACGGCGGCGGCTACACGAGCGACCGCATCATCTCGATAGCGGGACTCGTTCCGGCGGAGAATCCGGAGTACTCGATTGTCGTCACCTTCGGCAAGCCGGATACGAAGAAGACTTCCGCCGCCGTTTCGTCGTCGTTCAAGAAGATCACCACTCAGGTGATCAAGACATTCCGAATCGAGCCCTCGTCGACGCCCACCGTGAAGATGCCGTTGACGTGGTGACGAAGCACACAAATAAGATAAAAAGTCTAGAAATGAGAATCGCGTGACCGCTCGGATCCCCCCGGTGCTACGTCCGGAGCATCCATCGGCAAGGTCGCTCGCCGGTCTCGTCAGTGCCTTCACCCTCGAACACCGCGGGTCCCTCGACGGCGTCGAGATCACCGGAGTCACCCTGAGCACGGGCGACCTGCACCCGGGCGACCTCTACGTCGGCATGCCGGGTGCGCACAGCCACGGCGCCTCCTACGCCGCCGAGGCCAAGGCCGGGGGAGCGGTGGCCGTGCTGACCGACGCCGCCGGCGCCGAGCTCGCCGCCGACACCGGTCTGCCCATCGTCATCGTGGATTCGCCCCGCGCCGCCCTCGGCGAGATCTCCGCCTGGGTCTACCGCACCAACGAGGAACCGCCGTTGCTCTTCGCGACCACCGGCACGAACGGCAAGACCTCCACGTCGTACCTCCTCGAGGGAATCCTCAAGCAGCTCGGGCTCGTGACGGGCCTCAGCTCGACCGCGGAACGCCACATCGGCGACATCAACGTCGTCAGCCGGCTCACGACCCCCGAGGCGAGCGAGATGCACGCACTGCTCGCCCGCATGCGCGAGCACGAGGTGCGCGCCGTCGTCGTCGAGGTCAGCGCCCAGGCACTCAGTCGCCACCGCGTCGACGGCCTCCTCTTCGACGTCGTCGCCTTCACCAACCTGAGCCACGACCACCTCGACGACTACGCAGACATGGAGGAGTACTTCTACGCCAAGCTGCCCCTGTTCGAGCCCGAGCGTGGCAAGCGCGGCGTTGTCTCCCTCGACTCGCCCTACGGTCAGCGGGTCGTCGACGAGAGCCGCATCCCGGTGACCACGATCTCCTCCACCCCGGGTGTCCCGGCCGAGTGGACGGTCGACATCACCGACGAGCAGGCGTCACACACGGCGTTCACCCTCACCGGCCCCGACGGTCGCTCCATCGCGACCCAGGTGCCGATCATCGGCCGCCACATGGCCGCCAACGGCGCCCTCGCGATCGTCATGCTCGTCGAGGCCGGCTTCGAACTCGAGGCGATCGGTCACGCCCTCGAGCAGTCGGGCCGCATCGACGCCTACCTGCCCGGACGCACCGAGCGTGTCTCCGGCGACCGCGGCCCCTCGCTCTACGTCGACTTCGGGCACAGCCCCGACGCCTTTCTCAACACTCTCGCCGCCGTGCGCACGTTCACGACCGGCAAGGTCATCATGGTCTTCGGTGCGGACGGCGACCGCGACGCCACCAAGCGCCATGACATGGCCCGCGTGGCATCCGAAGGCTCTGACATCCTCGTGATCACCGACCACCACCCCCGGTTCGAGAATGCCGCGTCCATCCGCGCGACGCTCGTCGAGGGTGCCGCGCTCGCATCCGAGCCGGCCGAGCTGCACGAGGTGAGCCCGCCCGAGAAGGCCATCCGCGTCGCCGTCGCACTGGCGCAGGAGGGGGACTCGATCCTCTGGGCCGGTCCCGGCCACCAGGACTACCGTGACATCGAGGGCGTCCGCACGCCGTATTCCGCGCGCGAAGAGGCCAAGGCGGCGCTCGTCGAAGCCGGGTGGGCGTGATTATCGCCATCGCCGGCCGTCGTGGGGAGACGGCCGGCCTGCTCGTGTCTGCCGCCCTCGGCGCGTCGGCGCGGCGTCACACCGTCACGACCCTCCCCATGACGACCGGCAACCCCGATGTCGTCGTGGTGCTGGACGCGGCCCCATCCTCGGCGGCTCTTCTCGCCCCGGTGCTCGACTCCCTGCCGTCGAGCGCGCTCGTCGTCGGCTATGCGGATGACGCGGCGGTCGCCGCGCGCACCGCTTCGCTCGGCACCCGCATCGTGCGCGTCGGACTGTCGCCGGAGAGCGACCTCCACGCCTCCGACATCGACACTTCCCTCGCGGGCACCACCTTCACCGCCCACACCGCAGACGGCTCCGCGGTGGCGGTCCGCACGGCCATCGTCGGGGAGTCCGTCGTGCCCCTCGTGCTTGCGGCAGTCGCCGTCGCGGTCGAGTGCGGTGTGGATGCCACGACCGCCGCCGAGGCAATCGTCGACGTCGCGCCCGCACCCTTCGACATGCGCGTCTCGCACCTCGCGCCCAGTGTCGTCCTCATCGACGACACCCTTGACGCCACCCCGGCCTCCGTCTCGGCGGCGCTCAAGGCTCTCGCCCAAGCGACGACCGACGGCACCACGTCGGTGGCCGTGCTGGGCGAACTCGACCTCGACGGGGAGACCGACTTCCAGGAGGTGCGCGAGGCCCACGACCGGATCGGTCGCCTCGTCGTGCGTCTCAACGTGTCGCAGCTCGTCGTGGTCGGGCAGTCGGCCAGGCACATCCACAACGCCGCGGGCCTCGAGGGCTCGTGGGACGGCGAGTCCGTGCTCGTGGACACCGTCGAGGAGGCCTACGCTGTGCTCGGCGAAACCGTCCTCCGCTCGGGCGGCCCGCCCGGTGGGGCCGTCGTCCTCCTCAAACCCTCCGCGACTGCGGACCTGCGCTCGCTCGGAAACCGGATCGGAACTATCAACGCATGATCGCGCTAATGGCCGGAGCCGCTTTCTCGCTCATCTTCACCCTCCTCACCACACCGCTGTTCATCAAGCTGTTCAACCGCATCGGGTGGGGTCAGTTCATCCGTGATGACGGGCCGCAGTCGCACCACGCGAAGCGCGGCACGCCGACCATGGGCGGCATCGTCTTCATCATCGGGGCCGTGCTCGGCTACCTGTTCGGCCACCTCGTCGCCGGCGAGCCGTTCACCCTCGTCGCATTCCTCGTCATTTTCCTCATGGTCGGTCTCGGGCTCGTCGGGTTCCTCGACGATTTCCTGAAGACCCGCAACCAGCGCAGCCTCGGGCTCGGCGGCTGGTCGAAGATCGCCGGACAGGTCATCGTCGCCACGATCTTCGCCGTGCTCGCCATGAACTTCCCCGACCCCGATACCGGTCTCACGCCGGCCTCGACCGTGATCTCCGGCGTTCGCGACATCCCGTGGCTCGACCTGATGTTCTTCGGCAGCATCGCCGGCGCCATTCTCTTCGCGCTCTGGGTCAACGTCATCGTCGTGAGCGCCTCGAACGGCGTGAACGTGGCCGACGGGCTCGATGGTCTGGCGACCGGCGCGTCGATCCTCGCGATCTCGTCGTACATCTTCATCGGGTTCTGGCAGAACAACCAGTCCTGCTTCAACCCGAACGTCTTCCAGGACCCCGACCTCGCATTCAAGTGCTACCAGGTGCGCGACCCGCTCGACCTCGCGGTGATCGCGGCCTGCATCGTCGGCAGCCTCATCGGGTTCCTCTGGTGGAACACGTCGCCCGCGCAGATCTTCATGGGCGACACCGGCTCGCTCGGCCTCGGCGGCGCTCTCGCCGCGCTCGCGCTGCTCAGCCGCACCGACCTTCTGCTCGTGCTCATCGGCGGCCTGTTCCTCATCGTCACCGGGTCCGTGATCCTGCAGCGCGCCTACTTCAAGATCACGAAGGGCAAGCGGATCTTCCTCATGAGTCCGCTGCACCACCACTTCGAACTCAAGGGGTGGGCCGAAATCACGGTCGTCGTGCGATTCTGGCTCATCGCCGGGCTGTTCATCGCGGTCGGCGTCGGCATCTTCTACCTCGAGTGGGCGACGGCGAAGGCACCGGCGCTGTGACCGACCTGACGACCCTGACCAGCTGGCACGCCGACTGGAGCGGGCTGCGCGCGGCGGTGCTCGGGCTCGGCATGACCGGATTCGCCGCCACCGACACCCTCGTCGAGCTCGGGGCGAGTGTGCTCGTCGTCGCAGCCTCCGCACCGGAGGAGCGCGTCGACCTGGTCGGCGTCATCGGCGCCGAGCTTCTCCTCCAGCCCGGCCTCGACGGCGTTCCGTCACGGCTCGAGCAGTTCGACCCGGAGCTCATCGTCGTGTCACCGGGGTTCCACCCGGATCACGCGATCCTCGTCTGGGCGAAGGCCCGCGGCATCCCGGTATGGGGAGACATCGAACTCGCCTGGCGGGTGCGCGACAAGGTGCGGGCGGCCGAGTGGATCATGGTGACCGGCACCAACGGCAAGACGACGACGGTGCAGCTCGCGACCCACCTGCTCGCCGGTGCCGGCCATCGGGTCGCCGCCGTGGGCAACATCGGGGTGCCGGTGCTCGACGCCGTGCGCGACCCCATCGGTTTCGACGTGCTCGTAGTCGAGCTCTCGAGCTACCAACTGCACTGGGCGAACCGCTATCCGGAGGGCGCGCTGTCGCCATTCGCGAGCGTGTGCCTCAACCTCGCCGACGACCACCTCGACTGGCACGGTTCGAGCGAGGCCTACGCCCAGGCCAAGGCCAAGGTCTACGACAATACGCGTGTCGCGTGCGTCTACAACCTCGCCGACGACGCGACGAGGCGCATGGTCGAGAACGCCGATGTGGTCGACGGATGCCGCGCCATCGGGTTCGGCCTCGGCTCGCCGGGTCCGAGCGACCTCGGCGTCGTCGACGACCTGATCGTCGATCGCGCGTTCCACGAGGACCGCCACAACGCGGCTGCCGAACTCACCACGCACGGCGAGCTCGCCGCCGCCGGGCTCTCCGCCCCGCACTCGATCGCGAACGTGCTCGCCGCGTCGGCTCTCGTGAGAGCGTACGGCGTCTCGGCCGAGGTCATCCGAGCGTCGCTCGCGACGTTCCAGATCGACCACCACCGCACCGAGACCGTCGCGACCCGGGCTGGCGTCGTCTGGGTCGACGACTCGAAGGCCACCAATCCGCACGCCGCCGACGCGGCCCTGCGGTCGCTTCCCTCCGTTGTCTGGGTCGTGGGCGGCCTGCTCAAGGGCGTCGACGTCAACGACCTCGTTGCACGGCACGTGCCGCGGCTCACCGGCGCCGTCATCATCGGCGTCGACCGGGAGGAGCTGAGAAAGGCATTCGCGCGACACGCGCCGGGGCTGCCGGTCTTTGAGGTCGAGTCCACCGACACTGAAGAGGTCATGCGCGACGCTGTGCGATTGGCTGCAGGTCTCGCCCACCCGGGTGACACCGTGCTGCTCGCCCCGGCCGCGGCATCCATGGATCAATTCACCGACTATGCAGACCGGGGGCGTCGCTTCGCAGCGGCGGTTCTCGACCATCTGGCACGCAACGGGCACGGCAACGACTAACAACGATCAGCGCGGGAGGTGCGGCCGATGACGACCACGAGAAATTCCGGTGGCCCGACCCCCTCGAAGCAGGTCAGCGACGCGGCGGCGACCGCCGTGGTCGGGGTCAAGAAGATCTTCGCGGCCGAGGGCAGCCACTACTTCCTGCTGCTCGGCACGACGCTGTTCCTTGTGGTCTTCGGACTCGTCATGGTGCTCTCCTCGTCGTCCGTCGAGTCGCACGTCGAGGGCAACTCCTTCTTCGCTTCCTTTTCCAGGCAGGGCTTCTACGCCCTCATCGGCGTGCCGGTCATGCTTGTCGCCTCGCGCATGCCGATCACCTTCTGGAAGCGCTGGTCGTGGCCGGCTCTCTTCGTCGGAATGGGCCTGCAGCTGCTGGTCTTCAGCCCGCTCGGCTACGCCTATGGCGGAAACCGCAACTGGATCAACTTCGGCGCGTTCAGCGCCCAGCCCTCCGAACTGCTCAAGCTCGCGCTCATCGTGTGGATCGCCTTTATTTTGACCACCAAGGCGAGCCTGCTGAACGATTGGAAGCACGTGCTGCTGCCGATCGGGCCCGTGGCCGGCGTCGGCATCGGCCTCGTTCTCATTGGCAACGACCTCGGCACCGCCGTCATCATGCTCTCGATGGTCTTCGGCGGGCTGTTCTTCGCGGGAGTCAAGCTGCGCTACCTCGCCACCGGTGTTGCCGTGCTCGCGTTTCTCGGCATCGTGCTCGCCTTCACCAGCTCCTCCCGCACGTCGCGTATCAGCGCGTGGATCAACGGGTGCACGGCCGCCGACTACGAGGGCTTCTGCTGGCAGCCGACCCACGGCAACTGGGCGCTGGCGTCGGGAGGCGCCTTCGGCGTCGGTCTCGGCAACTCCAAGGCCAAGTGGTCCTGGCTGCCTGAGGCCGACAACGACTACATCTTCGCGATCATCGGCGAGGAGCTCGGGCTCATCGGCGCCGTCGTCGTTCTGATCATGTTCGTCGTGCTCGCCCTGTCATTCGTGCGCATCATCCGTTCCAGCACCGACGGCTTCGCCCGCATCGTGACGGCGGGCGTCATGATCTGGGTCATCGGCCAGGCGCTCGTGAACATCGCCGTCGTGCTCCAGCTACTCCCCGTGCTCGGTGTGCCACTCCCGCTCATCTCGGCGGGTGGTTCCGCGCTCATAGCCACCCTGCTCGCCATCGGTGTCGTGCTGTCGTTCGCCAGGGAGTCCGGCACCACCACCCCCGCGGCGCCCGTCGAACAGTCCCCGGCCGAGCGTTCGCGCCTCGCCGCCACCCAGAGAACCCGCGCGGCGGCCGCCGCCGCGCCACGAAGGACTAAGCGTTGACCACCTACCTCCTGGCCGGTGGTGGAACAGCGGGACACGTGAACCCCCTGCTCGCCGTCGCCGACCG
>JAODAY010000314.1 GCA_025463665.1 Microbacteriaceae bacterium | reverse complement strand
CCTCCTGGCCGACACCGAGCTCCTCGCTCACCGTCTGCTCGCCCGACGCCACGCGGATGATGAGGTCGAAGATCTCGTCGCCGACCTGGGCCATCGTCGCGGTGCCGTCGACGATGCGGCCGGCGTTGAGATCCATGTCGTCCGACATCTTGTCAAACGTCTCGGTGTTCGTCGCGACCTTGATCGACGGTGTCGGCTTCGCACCGAAGACCGAGCCGCGGCCGGTCGTGAACACGACGACGGTCGCGCCGCCGGCGATGATGCCGGTGACCGACACGGGGTCGTAGCCGGGGGTGTCCATGAAGACGAGCCCGCGATCGGTGACCCGCTCGGCGTACTCGTAGACGGCGGAGAGGTTCGCCTGCCCCGCCTTCGCCACCGCGCCGAGCGACTTCTCGAGGATCGTGGTGAGTCCGCCGGCCTTGTTGCCGGGCGAGGGGTTGTTGTCGAGGCTGCCGCCGCCCTGCGCCGCGTAGCCCTGCCACCACTCGAGGCGGTCGAGCAGGCGCTGCCCGACCTCGGGCCGAACCGCCCGGCGGGTGAGCAGGTGCTCCGCACCGAACACCTCCGGGGTCTCGGCGAGCACGCTTGTTCCACCCCACGCGACGAGGCGATCGGATGCCACGCCGAGGGCCGGGTTCGCCGTGATGCCGGAGAAGCCGTCCGAGCCGCCACAGTTCAGCCCGAGCACGAGCTCGGAGACGGGGGTCGCGACGCGCTGGCGGGCGTTGATCTCGGGGAGCATCGCACGGATGCGCGCGATTCCCTCCTTGACGGTGGCGCGCACGCCGCCCTCGCCCTGGATGTTCATGGTCGACACGACAGTGTCGGCCGGCAGGTTGTGCCCCGCGACGAGGGACTCGACGGGCACCATCTCGCAGCCGAGGCCGACGACGAGCATTCCGGCGAAGTTGGGGTGCGAGGCATAGCCGCGCAGCGTGCGCATCAGCACTTGCGCGCCAACGCTCGTCGGCACGAGCCCGCAGCCGCTGTTGTGGGTGAGCGCCATGACGCCGTCGACGTTCTCGAACTCCTCGAGTGCGAAGCCGCGGAACGCCTCGGCGATGAGGTTCGCGGCGGTCGCCGAACAGTTCACCGACGTCAGGATCCCGATGTAGTTGCGCGTGCCGACCCGGCCATCGGCGCGCGGGTAGCCCATGAACTTCGGGCTCTCGCCCTGCGGCTCGGGGAGGGTCGTGAGCGCCGTGCCGAACTCGTGGGCTCGGTCCGTGTCATCCATGCCCAGATTGTGGGAGTGCACGTGCTCCCCCGGCGCGATCGGCGCGAGCGCGAGGCCGATCGACTGGCCGTACTTGTGCACCTGCGCGCCGACGGCGATCGGCACGATGGCGAACTTGTGGCTGCGCGGAATGACACTCGTGAGCGTCACGAGCCCGGCAGGCACCTGCAGCACCGTGCCGCCGGCGAGAGCGCGCATCGCGACGGCCACCTCGTCGAGGGCGCTCAGGTGCAGCGCAACATCGCTCAGAGCGACGGCGACGGGAGTTGTCATGTGGCGCGACCTTCGAGGGTGATAGGTTGATGTAACCGGTTTCATTCGCTCGTCCATTATTGGCGGGCCGCAACGAAAGGTCAAGATGGCAACGACGATCCGTCAGGTCGCCGCGGAGGCCGGGGTCTCGATCGCGACCGCCTCCCGCGCCCTCGGAGGATCGAGCGCCGTCGTCGAGGCGACCCGAGAACGCGTGCTCGGCGTGGCCGCGGCCCTCAACTACACCCCGAGCCGGCTCGGCCGCAGCCTCGCCACCGGCTCGACCGGAAACGTCGGTGTCATTCTGCCCGACGTCACCAACCCCTTCTACACGTCGTTCCTCGCCGCCCTCGAGAGCGCGCTCGGCGCCCGCGACCTCGGCATACTCGTCGGCGACTCGCACGAAAGCCTCGACGGCGAGCGCGCGCTCATCCGCCGCATGGACACCCAGGTCGACGCCCTCGTGCTCGCCTCGAGCCGCCTCCCCGACGCCGAGATCGTCGCGGCCTCGCACCGGCTCCCCGTCGTGCTCGCCAACAGGCGACTGGATGCCGCGGCTATAGCCCCCGCCGGCCTCAGCCAGATCGCGCTCGACGTCGGGCCCGGCTTCGCCCAGGCCGCGGAACACCTCCACTCCCTCGGCCACACCGGCATCGTCTATGTCGACGGACCCCCGCAGTCGTGGTCGGGCCGCCAGAAGCGCGACACCCTCACCCGCGCGTGCGCGCGGCTCGGGATGCGGCTCACGATCGCCCCAACCGTGCGCCCCGACTTCGAGGGCGGGCGACGCGCGCTCGAGGCCGTCGACCTCGACGACACGACGGCCATCGTCGCGTTCAACGACCAGGTGGCGCTCGGGTTGCTTTCGGCGCTGCGCGAGGCGGGCGTGGAGGTGCCGACGCGCGTGAGCATCGTCGGCTGCGACGACTCCCTCCCACACGGACTCGCCTGGCCGCCACTCACCACCGTCGACAGCTCGTCGCGCACGCTCGGTGAACTGGCCGCGGCGGCGACACTCGGCGAGGGTGCGCTGCGCAACACGGTGCCCACGCACCTCATAGTTCGGGATTCGACCGGGGCCTGCCCCGCGGCATCCGTATGAAGACAATCAAAGGAGCACGCATGACTACGACCGGCACCCGGCTCGCCCCCTCCCGACTGCTGCGCGACAACCCCATCATCGCCGTGCTGCGCGCGAACGACCCGCGCGACTACGACGCCGTCGTCGACGTGCTGATCGAGAACGGCGTGCGCTCGATCGAGCTCACGCTGAGCACGCCGGGCACGATCGCCCACCTGCCCTCGCTCGTCGCCCGTGTCGGCGAGAGCGCGGAGATCGGCGTGGGAACCGTCACGACCGAAGACGAGGCGGCGGCGGCGATCGACGGCGGCGCGAGCTACCTTGTGACGCCGGTCATCCGCACCGGTGTGATTCGGCGCGCGGTCGAGAGCGGTGTGGCGATATACCCGGGCGGGTTCACGCCGACCGAACTGTTCTCGGCGTGGGAGGCGGGGGCGACGGCGGTCAAGATCTTCCCGGCGCAGACCGTCGGGCCGCAGTACGGTGCGCACCTGCGCGGGCCGTTCCCGCAGCTCCAGTTCGTGCCGTCGGGCGGCATCGCGCAGGGCGACATCGCCG
>JAODAY010000296.1 GCA_025463665.1 Microbacteriaceae bacterium | reverse complement strand
TGAACAGCGCCTCGAACCTGATCGCGAAGTGATACCAGAACGCCATGAGCCCGGTGCCGCCGATGAGCTGCTGCATGATGTTGGCGAGCCCGACCGCGAGGGTCGGGGCGCCACCGGTGCGGGAGACGATGGACTCTTCGCCCACGTCGGAGGCGGTCTGCGTGAGCATTTCGGGGGTGAGGTTGACTCCGCTGAGGCCGAGCCCGTTCACGAACGCGACGGCACCCTCCACCGTGCCGCCCGTAGCCGCAGCCGAGGCGTTCATGGCGAAGTAGATTCCACGGTCGATCGAGACGGCGGCGACGAGAGCCATAATGGCCACGAACGACTCCATGAGCATTCCGCCGTAGCCGATGACCCTGGCCTGGCGTTCCTTCTCGATGAGCTTCGGTGTCGTGCCCGAGGCGATCAGCGCGTGGAACCCCGACAGGGCACCGCACGCGATTGTCACGAACAGGAACGGGAACAGCGAGCCGGCGACCACGGGTCCGGTTCCGGATGCCGCGAACTCACTGACCGCGGGCACCGTGATTTCCGGCCGGACGATGACGATCGCGACCGCGAGCATCACGATGGTGCCGATCTTCATGAATGTCGAGAGGTAGTCCCGGGGCGCGAGCAGCAGCCAGACCGGCAGTACCGCGGCGATGAAGCCGTAGATGATGATCCCGAAGGCGATGGTGACCTTATCGAGAGTGAAGAGCTGCACGCCCCATTCGGTGTCGGCGATCATGCCACCACCGATGATCGCGGCGATGAGCAGCACGAAACCGATGATCGACACCTCGGTGACCGCGCCGGGTCGGAAGAACCTCAGGTAGCAACCCATGAGCAGGGCGATGGGAATGGTCATTCCCACCGAGAAGACGCCCCAGGGGCTCTCGGCGAGCGCGTTGACAACGACGAGCGCGAGGATCGCGATGATGATGACCATGATGGTCAGGGTCGCGATGAGGGCGGCGGTGCCGCCCACCACCCCGAGTTCGTCACGCGCCATCTGGCCGAGCGAGCGGCCACCGCGGCGCATAGAGAAGAAGAGCACGAGGTAGTCCTGAACGGCACCGGCGAGGATGACGCCGACGATGATCCACAGCGTGCCGGGCAGGTAGCCCATCTGCGCCGCGAGCACCGGCCCGACGAGCGGGCCGGCACCGGCGATGGCCGCGAAGTGGTGACCGAACAGCACCCGGCGGTCGGTGACCGCAAAGTCCTTGCCGTCTGCCTTGTACTCCGCGGGTGTCGCTCGCGAGTCATCGGGCATCGTGAGACGTCGCTCGATGAACTTGGAGTAGAAGCGGTAGGCGATGAGATAAGTGCACACCGCGGCGAAGACGAACCTGATGGCGTTGACGGTCTCACCGCGCACGAAGGCGAGCATGACCCATGCCAGTCCGCCCACCAGGGCGATGGCTACCCAGAGCACGATCTTGGCCGGAGTCCATCTGCGCTCTTCGGCGTCGAGAACGTCGGGATCGAGCGCAACCGGCGGCAATCCGGGATCCTGGGCCACGCTGGAAGTGCCACGTCGGCGCGGTGGCGTGCCTGAAGTCGAACTCATCGTTCTCCCCTTTGAGGACCGTGCTTGGTAAAAACTAGGAGTAACGCTACAACAGATCGATCGCCGTGATCCCATCGGTTCGCGGCCCGCGTCGACATACGGGGAGGCGGAGTGAGCGACTCACTCCTCCTTCTTCTTCTTCACCTTTTCTTCGTTGCCGCTCCCATTGCCGTTCCCGTTTCCGTTTCCGTTGTTCTTCTCGTTCACCACTTCGCCACCGTCGTCGCCCGTCTGGTCGCTGGTGTCGTCGCTGGTGTCGTCGCTGGTGTCGTCGCTGGTGTCGTCGCCGGTGTCGTCACCCGTCTCGTCGCTGGTGTCGTCGTCACCGACCCCGGCGTCGGCGGGGACGACGGGCTCCTCTACTGCCGGGGCAGGAGTCGGCACGAGCGCCTGCAGGTCGGCCCTCACCAGATCGATGAAACCCTGAATCGTGCTGGCCCGCTCGGTTGTCACGTCGCCCGAGGCCGTCGTCTCGTCGAGTTTCGCCTGCACGGCGTCGAGCCTGGCGAGGGCTCCAGCGATGTCGCTCGCGGCTGCCGTCGTGCCGACCTCGCTCACGAGTGTCTGCAGCGCTGCGGATGATGCGTCGTCCACGTCGGGCGAGGCGCAGCCGGTGAGCGCCGCAAGACCGAGAGCTGCGACGACCGCGAACGAGACGCGAGCGTACTTCTTCATCACGGTGTCACGCTTTCCATCAGGTCGTCGAGGTGTCCGCCGAGTGGCTCACCGAGCTCCGGGAGAGTCGGAGCCGTCGGCGGTGACGAGCCGAGGAGCGCCCAGGCAATGAGGGCGGCCACGATGATGAGGAGCAGCACCGCGCCCAGGATCACGAGTCGGCGTCGCCGTGAGCGAGATTCTTCGTGACCTCTCTCCGCCGGACGCGACGGACGGCCCTCCGGCTCCGTGAGCGCGGCGCTGGCGGCGGTCGCGTGCGCTGCGGCGGTCGCGGCCATCTGGGCGGTCGCGCCCATCTGGGCCGTCGCGCCCAACGGCGCAGTCGCCGCCGTCGAGGCGGCCGCACCCATCGGGACAGTGGCATCCGTCGCCGGTGCCGCATGGGTGGCCTCCGCCACGGCCGTCGCGTCCATGACCCGCGTCGGATCGAGGTGCTCGTCGGCGGACGCCGGAGTCGCCGTCGCGGAGGGCGCGTGCAGCCTGTGCGATCCGAAGTGGATGGAGCGGGCGGCATCCGCGATCTCGATCGGTTCAGGGCGCGCCGCCCGATCGCGCGCCGTCATCCTCGTCAAGAGCGCCCCCCACTCATCGCCGAGCGCACCGGGAATGTCCGGCGAGCGCACGAGTCGCGCGGAGAGGGACTCGATGAGCGAGCCGGGGAAGGCCCGCTCCCCCGTCAGTGCCTCAAGCAGCACCAGGCCCAGCGAATACACGTCGCAGGGCGGCCCCGGCGTCGAACCGCGCGCCTGCTCCGGACTGAGGTACGCGGCTGTGCCGACCACGGTTCCCGGAGTCGTGAGACGCGTGGAGTCGATGAGGTAGGCGATTCCGAAGTCGGCGAGCTTGGCGCGGTACCCGCGGTCGGCCGACAGGGCGGGGCTGAGCAGAATGTTGCCCGGCTTGATGTCGCGGTGCACCACCCCGCGATCGTGCACCACGTGCAGGCCCTCCGCGAGGTCGACCGCCATGAGCGCGACCTCTGCACTGCCCAGCGGACCGTCGACCAGGCGCTGTTGCAGGGTGGGGCCGTCGACGAGCTCCATGACCAGGAACGCTCGCTCGGCGCCGTCGACCGAGTCGACGCTCGCATCGAACAGGGTCACGAGGGCGTGGTGGTTCATCGACGCCAGAAGGCGAATTTCGGATGTCTCGCGCCCCAGTGACTCGGCCGCGTCGCCGCCCGTGACGAACACCTTGATGGCGACGGACCTGCCGAGCGATTCGTCGACCGCCCTGTAGACCGATGCCATGCCCCCTCGGCCGAGGAGCCCCGTCACCCGGTAGCGCCCGCCGATCAGGGTGCCGGTCACGCCGTCGGCTGCTATCTCGACTTCTGACATGACACGTTCCTCGAATTCCGCCGTGATCGCACGAAAAAGCGATCAACCCAATATAAACGAGCCCGCCACCGGAACGCTCGTGCGGGATGGCGAGCGTCGGCTTGGGCCTCGTCCGGGCGCGACGACGCCGGTCGCCGCCCGAGGCGACGACCGGCATCGGTCACTATTTTTCTGGTGGCGCTTAGACGCGGCCGCCATCGGTGGTACCGGTGGTGGAATCGCCCTCGAGCTCGATCTCCTCCTTGCGCACCTGCTCGTTCACCTGCTGCTGCTGGGTCACCGTGTCCTTGTCCCGTGGACCGCGCTCCAGGGGAACGGTTTCCTGGTCGACCACGACCCGCTCCTCGGTAAGGGTCACCACGTGCTCTTCCTCGCTGATGTCAGGGCCGCTCGTCGCATCGCC
>JAODAY010000166.1 GCA_025463665.1 Microbacteriaceae bacterium | reverse complement strand
CCCGCCCCGACCTCAGGGGAACGTTCGGCATGACCGCAACGACACACTGGATTGCGACGGCAACCGCGCAGGCTGTGCTCGAACGGGACGGCAACGCCTTCGACGCCGCGGTCGCGGCGGCCTTCGTGCTGCACGTCGTCGAACCGCACCTCAACGGTCCGGGCGGGGACATGACCGGCGTCTTCGTCACAGCAGAGGCCCCCGGCGATCCGATCGTGCTGATGGGGCAGGGTCCGGCGCCACTCGCCGCGAACATCGAGCACTTCGTCGCCGAGGGGCTCGACCTGGTGCCGGGGGCGGGCGCCCTCGCGACCGCCGTGCCCGGGGCCGTCGACGCCTGGCTGCTCCTCCTTCGAGACCACGGCACCTGGGAGCTCACGGCGGTACTGGAGTTCGCTATCGGGTACGCGCGCGACGGCCACCCGGTTCTTGCGCGGGTCAGCACCACCATCGAGACCGTCGCCGCGCTCTTCGCCGAGTACTGGCCGACCTCGTTCGAGCACTGGATGCCCGAGGGGCGAGTCCCGGCGGCGGGCGATGTGATCACGAATCCGGTCTACGCGAGCACCCTCGAGCGCCTCGTAGAGGCGGGTAGCACGCTCGCCGAAGGTTCGAGCCGCGAGCAGCGCATCGACGCCGCCCGCGCGGCCTGGAGCGGTGGCTTCGTGGCTGGCGCAATCGAGGCGTTCGTGAAGGCGCCCCACCGCCATTCCTCCGGCACCGACCACGCCGGCGTCATCACCGCCGCCGACATGGCCGCGTTCTCCGCGGGGTACGAACCGGCGCTCACCATGACCTTCCGCGGCTCCACCATCGCCAAGACGGGGCCATGGGGTCAGGGCCCGGTGCTGTTGCAGATGCTCGCGATCCTCGAAGGGTTCGACGACGAGCGACTCGACCCCTCGACGGCGCTCGGCGCCCACACGATCCTCGAGGCGGAGAAGCTCGCCATGGCCGACCGGGAAGCGTATTACGGTGACGGTGAGGAGCCGATGGAGTACCTCCTCTCCGAGCGCTACGCGGCCGAGCGACGCGCGTTGATCACCGACACCGCATCGCTGGAGGTGCGCCCAGGCACAGTTCCCGGCCGCACCCCCTTCCTCCCTCCGCTGCGTACCGAATACGCCCCGTCGGAATCCGCAGGCGCCTTCGCCGGCGTCGGCGAGCCGACCGTCTCGGCGGCGGGAGAGACCCGCGGCGACACCTGCCACATCGATGTCGTCGACCGCTTCGGCAACATGATTTCGGCGACGCCGTCGGGCGGCTGGCTGCAGTCCTCCCCGACAATCCCCGAGCTCGGCTTCTGCCTCGGCTCCCGGCTCCAGATGTCGTGGCTCGACGAGGGTTCCCCCTCAAGGCTCACACCGGGCAAGCGGCCCCGCACGACCCTCACCCCGACTCTCGTGTTGAGGGACGGGATACCGGTGTCGGCGCTCGGTTCGCCGGGCGGCGACCAGCAGGACCAGTGGCAGCTGCTCTACCTGCTGCGCACCATCGTCGGCGGCTACACGCCGCAGGAGGCCATCGACGCACCCGCGTTTCACACGACCGCGTTCGCGGGCTCCTTCTGGCCCAGAACCTGGACGCCGGGAGGCGCCGTCGTCGAAGACCGGCTCTCCGACGCCGTCATCGACGAGCTCGAGGAGCGGGGCCATCGCGTCACCCGCGCCGGCGACTGGGCCCTCGGGCGACTGTCTTCGGTGTCACACGACCCAGGTACCGGCGTGCTGTCGGCCGCCGCCAACTCACGAGGAGCGCAGGGCTATGCAGCAGGACGTTGAGACGACCATCCGCGAGGCTCCGGCCACGACCGAGCCGCTGTTGTCCGTGCGCGACCTCGAGGTGAGCTTCGGCGACGCCCCACCCGTGCTGCACGGGGTCAGCTTCGACGTGCAGCCCGGGGAGCGTGTCGCCATCGTCGGCCAGTCGGGTTCGGGAAAGTCGACGATCATCGGCGCCATCCTGCGCCTTTTGCCCGGGTCCGGGTACATCTCGGCGGGGTCGATTCTTCTCGACGGCGAGGACCTCGCCCCCGCCGGGGAGAAGTACATGCGCGCTGTGCGCGGAAGCCGCATCGGCCTGGTGCCGCAAGACCCGGCGTCGAATCTGAATCCGGCCATGAAGGTCGGTGCGCAGATCGCCGACGCTCTGGTCGCGCACGGGGTGCGCGGTCGCGATGCTGTGCAGCGTCGGGTCGTCGAGCTCATGACCGAGGCGGGCATTCCCGACGCCGCTCGCCGCGCCACGCAGTTTCCCCACGAGTTCTCGGGTGGAATGCGTCAGCGCGTGCTTATCGCCATCGCCCTGGCCCGTGAACCCGAATTGTTGATTGCGGATGAACCGACCTCTGCTCTCGATGTGACCGTGCAGCGGCAGATCCTCAACCACCTCCAGACCCTCGTCGAGTCGCGAGGAACCTCGTTACTGTTCATCACCCACGACCTCGGCGTGGCCGCGGACCGCACGGACCGGATCATCGTGATGCTCGACGGCAACATCGTCGAGACGGGCACCCCCGCGCAGATCCTGTTGAACCCGCAGCATGAGTACACCCGGCGTCTCGTCGCCGCGGCCCCGACCGCGACGACGGTCGCCGCCCGGGCGACCGCGGCCGAGCTCGGTGTCGCGCACAAGATCCTCGCCGAGCCGATACTCGTCGTCGAGAACCTCGTGAAGGAGTTCAAGCTCCGCGGGCAGCACGGCAGCATCTTGCGGGCGGTGGACGACGTGTCGTTCTCCATCCCGCGCGGTACGACGACCGCGATCGTGGGCGAGTCCGGCTCGGGAAAGACCACGGTCGCCCGCATCGTGCTCGGCCTCGAGCAGGCGACGAGCGGGCGCGCGAGCATCGACGGGCAGACGATCACGGCGAGCAGGGGCGCCGAGCGCGCCGCCCTGCGCCGCAAGGTGCAGCCGGTGTTCCAGGACCCGTACGGCTCCCTCGATCCCACCTACAGCATCGAGCGACTCATCGACGAGCCGCTGCGCATCTTCGGAGTGGGCAATCGGGCGACGCGTCGGGACCGAGTGGGCGAACTGCTCGACCAGGTCGCCCTGCCGCGCGCCATCGCGCAGCGCCGACCCAACGAGCTCTCGGGCGGCCAGCGCCAGCGCGTCGCGATCGCGCGGGCCCTCGCCCTGGATCCCGAGTTGCTCATCTGCGACGAGGCCGTCTCGGCGCTCGACGTGCTCGTTCAGGATCAGATTCTCGAGCTGCTCGACTCCCTGCAGAAGCGGCTCGGCATCAGCTATCTGTTCATCAGCCACGATCTGGCGGTCGTGCGCCAGATTGCGAATAGTGTCATTGTCATGAAGCAAGGCACAGTGGTCGAGAACGGGAGTGTGGACGACGTGTTCGCCCGCCCGGCCGCCGACTACACGCGCGACCTTCTCGGTGCCATACCCGGAGGTGCCTTTGCACCCTGAGCTCGATCGCGCCACCAAACTGAGTGTGCAAGACGCGATACGCCGTGACATCATCGTCGGCACTCTCCAGCCGGGAACCAGGATCACCGAGGCGTCGTTGGCGACAACCCACGGAGTCTCCCGCGTGCCGGTCCGGGAGGCCTTGCGCGCCCTCGAGGCGGAGGGGTTCGTCGAATCGCGCGCCAACGTCGGCTCCCGCGTCGCCGACATCCCCGTGGATGACGCGGACGACCTGTTCGCCGTGCGGGAAGCTCTCGAGGTGGCCACCGCCCGTCGCGCGGCCACGCGTGCGGCAGGTTTGTTCAGCGCCGCAGCGCCGCGACCCGACGAGTGGTGGCGCATCCGTCGCATTCTCGCCGAGATCCTCGACGACGGCGACGCGGCGGTGAAGATCGGAGACCTCGACCAGCTGCCCGACCTCAACAATCGCTTCCACCTCGGTCTGGCCGATCTCAGCGGCAGCGCGTCGCTCGGTGTGCTGTTGCGTCAGCTGTCGGGCAAGATCGAGTGGCTCTACGCGTCAGACGAGCATTCGCGCGGCAAGAGGCTCTGGCATGAACACCGCCTCATCCTGGCCGCGATCGACGCGGGTGACTCGGAGCGCGCGGGCGAGCTGATGGGATGGCACGTGCGCCAGTCGCGCATCGGCTACCTGAGTCGTTCCGAGTCTCGCGCGCCCTCGTCTGAACCCGCGGTCAATGAAGCCATCGCCCTCGCCGCCGAATAGCGGCGGAGCCGGGGCACGCCGCACAAACTCGTCGGTCGTGGGCGATGCGCGTGATGCGGCAAGCTAGGCAGGTGGATTTCCGTCGTTCGCCCGCCGCCAGGATCGGCCTCTCGGTCGCCGTGGCGACCGGGCTCTACGGCGTCTCCTTCGGGGCGCTCGGCGTGGGGGCCGGGCTGACCGTGTGGCAGACCTGCCTGCTCAGCGCGCTCATGTTCACCGGCGGGTCGCAATTCGCGTTCGTCGGCGTCATCGCGGGCGACGGCGGTGGCGCTGCCGCGGCCGGGTCGGCGGCACTGCTGGGGGTGCGCAACGCGGTCTACGGGATGCAGATGAACGCCATGGTCTCGCCTCGTGGCTGGCGCCGGTTCGCGGCGGCGCAGGTCACCATAGACGAATCGGCCGCGACGGCGTCGGGCCAGCTCGACCCGCTCGAACAGAAACGAGGGTTCTGGGTGGCCGGCCTCGGGGTGTTCCTGTTCTGGAACCTGTTCACCTTCGTCGGCGCGCTCTTCGGCGACGCCCTCGGCGACCCCAGGGTCTG
>JAODAY010000226.1 GCA_025463665.1 Microbacteriaceae bacterium | reverse complement strand
CCAGACGAGCGGGAGGCGATGCTGGCGCGGATAGAGTCGGTGCTCGATGCGCACCCGGCGCTCGCCGGGGCCACCGAGTACCGCATGCCCTACCTCGCTCGTGTGACTGTCGCGGGACTCGCTGGCTGAGTTGGCGGCCGCCTTGTCAAGTGGGCGGCCTAATTGGCGGCAGCGATGAGGCGCGTGAGCGAGTCGCGGATGCTCTCGAGTTCGACGATCGGCATGCCGAGCCGTTCGACCACGGCGCCGGGAACGTCTTCGGCGCTGTCGCGCAGAGCGAGTCCCTTCGCCGTGAGAGTGATGTCGAGGGCGCGGTCGTCGCGCGCGTTGCGGGTTCTCGAGACGAGACCGGATGCCTCGAGCCGCTTGAGCAGCGGCGAGAGGGTCGCGGGCTCCAGCATGAGTGCCTGCCCCAGGTCGCGCACGCTGCGCGGGTTACGCTCCCACAGCGCGAGCATCACGAGATACTGCGGGTGGGTCAGGCCGAGCTTCTCGAGCACCGGGCGGTAGACGGAGACGACGCTGCGGGATGCCACCGCCAAGGCGAAACAGACCTGCCGGTCGAGGGCGAGAGGATCAGCGGTTTTCATGATCCGAGTGTAAACTAGTTAGTACACTAATGATTAGTGCGGTACGTCGTCGAAGGTCGGAAGGGCAGCACGAATGGCAGCGAAACTCCCGTGGTGGGACCGTCTGAACGGCGCACTCCGCCCGTACATCGGGCCGCCGCCGCTCGGGCCCTATGGCGAGCCCCCACTCCCACCCTCTGCGGGCAAGGCGTGCCCGCTCTGCGGACAGCCGATGGCCGACCACCGCTTCGACCGCAGCACCGACCACAACTCCACGCGCATGTACTGCCCGACCGACGCGCGGTAGCTGCGCGAGGCGCCGGGTTCGGCGAGGGTGGCCTCCCGTGGGGCGCGGCCTCCGGTGCGGCATCCGTTCGAGGTGACGGCCCGGCGGGATGGCGCCCACTTGTGCGCGTCGGCCGAGTGGGCGTTGGCCGGGTGGGCGTCAGCCCAGCAGCAGGGTCTGCAGTTCCTCGGGGGTCGAGACCACCTCGATCGCCCCGACCTGTTCGGCGACTGAGCCGTAGCCCCACTCGACCATGATGGTCGGCACATCGTTGGCCGCTGCGCCGTGCACGTCGTGCTCGCGGTCTCCGACCAGCACGGGACGCGAGATGTCGGCGCCCATGGCCGCAAGCCGGATCAGCGCCTCGGCCACGACGTCCTTCTTCGCGCTGCGCACCTCGTCGGCGGACGCCCCGGTGATGACGTCGAAGTAGCGCGCGAGGTTGAAGTGCTCGAGGATGAGTGTCGCAGGCAGCTCGGGCTTCGAGGTCGCGAGCGACATCGGCAACGGGCTCTCGTGCACGGCCTTGAGCACGGCGCCGACCCCCTCGTACTGGGTGGCGTCGTAGGCGCCGACGTCGAGGTACTTCTCGCGGTAGATGTCGAGCGCCTCAGCCGATTCCTCGGGGGTCAGCTTTGCGAAGTCGCGGAACGAGTCCAGCAGCGGCGGTCCGACGTAGGCGAGCAGTTCGGCCGGCGTCGGGATGGGCCGCCCGAGTCGCTCAAAGGTGTAGGCCAGGGTCGAGGTGATCCCGGGGGCCGAATCGACGATCGTGCCGTCGAGGTCGAACAGTATGCAGCTATATGGGGAGGACATTGTTCCCAGCCTAAGCGAGCGCGCGGCCCCGGTGCTGCGGTGCAAACTTCTGCTGTGTGCGGGCCGCGTCGGCAGCCGAAGTTTGCCCCGCGCCGCGTCTGCCCGCCCGGCCCGCGCCGCCCGCAATGCGGAGGTGCACACTTCTGCTCGCCGGAGGCTCCGTGCGCAGCGTTTGTTTGCCCCGCTTCACTCGGGGTTCAGGGCGCGGCTAGAACAGGCGGGAGTGGCTGTCGTCCATGCCCCGCATTGCGTCGTAGTCGAGAACAACACAGCGGATGCCACGATCCTGCGCGAGTGTGCGCGCCTGCGGCTTGATCTCCTGTGCGGCGAACACGCCGGCGACGGGCGCCAGGTGCGGATCGCGGTTCATGAGCTCGAGGTATCGCGTGAGCTGCTCCACACCGTCGATGTCGCCGCGCCGCTTGATCTCGACTGCGACCGAGGCGCCCGTCGCATCCGTTGCGAGAATATCGACCGGACCGATCGCCGTCATGAACTCCCGGCGCACGAGGCGGTAGCCCTCGCCGAGCAGATTGATCTGCTCGGCGAGGAGCTTCTGCAGGTCGCTCTCGACGCCGTCCTTCTGCAGGCCGGGGTCGATGCCGAGCTCGTGGGTGGTGTCGTGCAGGATCGCGTGGATCGAGATGACCAGGAGGTCCGCCGTCTTCGCCTGGGTGACGCGCCAGATCTCGGTCACGCCGTTGTCGAGCTGCGCCTCCTCGGGCTCCACCGTCGAGAACGTGCACGGCGGGCTCATCCAGTTGAGCGGCTTGTAGCTGAGCGAGTCGGAGTGCACGAGCACACTGCCGTCGGCCTTCACGAGCAGGAGCCGCGTGGCGAGCGGGAGATGCGCGCTCAGCCTTCCGGCGTAATCGACGGAACACTGGGCTATGACGAGGCGCACCCGGCAAGCCTACTGGGGCTGCGCGAACGCAGGACTCAGTTCGCGGCCGGCACCCTGGGCTCGCGTGCGGCGTTGGACGCGAGGCCGGCGGCCGCGACGAGCACGAGCACGACGAGCAGGGCGCGCAGAATGCCGAAGCTCTCACCAAGCACCCCGATCAGCGGCGGGCCGACGAGGAAGGCGCAGTAGCCGATGGTGGCCACGGCGCTGACGCGTGCGGCGGCGGTCTTCGGGTCATCCGCGGCGGCCGACATGCCGACCGGGAAGCCAAGTGCCGAGCCGAGTCCCCACATGACGATCCCGACGATCGCGATCTCCGCGCTCGGGCCGAAGATGACGATGAGCAGGCCGGCGACGGCGAGCACGGCCGACCAGCGCAGCACAGGAACGCGTCCGAACCGGTCGAGAAGAAAGACCCCGGCGAGCCGGCCGACGGTCATGGCGGTCACGAACACCCCGAACAGCAGGGCCCCCGCGGTGTTGTCGACTCCGTGGCCATCGACCATGGCGAGCGTGAGCCAGTCGTTGGCGGAGCCCTCGGCGAAGGCCATGCCGAGCACGATCACCCCGATGAGCAGGGTGCGCGGGTCGCGCCAGATGCTCAGGCGGCCACGCCAGCTGCGGGAGTGATCGTCGTCGGGCACCGGCTCTGCGCCCTCGGCGGTGAGGTGCTCCGACTGCATGTAGCGCACCGACGCCTGACCCCCGCCGAAGATGAGGACCGCGATGATGCCGAGGTGCACGAAGATCGGCAGGCCGGCACTTTCGGCGAGGGCGCCGAGGCCCGCGCCCGCGATCGTGCCGAAGCTGAAGAAGGCGTGGTAGACCGGCATGATCGTGCGCTGAAGTGCGCGTTCGTTCGCCGCCCCCGACACGTTCATGGCGACGTCGCAGATGCTGAACGCCGCGCCGAAGATCGCGAGTCCGATGAAGACGACGGCGAAGCTGGGACCGAATGACGCCCCGACCCCGGCGAGGATGAACCCCACCGGCCCGATCGCGAACGACCACTTCATGGTGCCGCGGGCGCCGAGGCGGGCGATGACGTGGCTCGATGTCACGAGGCCCAGGATCGAGCCGAGCGCCAGCCCGAAGATCAGCACGCCCATGTCGATCGTCGATGCGCCGAGCGAGTCGCGCACGGCGGGCAGCCGAGCGACCCAGCTCGCGAGTCCGAGCCCGCAGAGGGCGAAGATGACGAACGTGGCATTGCGCCACACGACGACCTGGCCGCGGGAGAGACCGCCGGGGTAGGTCGTGGGGTGGGCCTGCTTCGACGAGAGTGACATGGAGAATCCCGGGTGAGTGGAGGGTTGAAGAGCGGTGCGCTTTGCGTGGACGAAGCGTCGAATCGATTCGACCGAATCGATTCGACTAAGCTACCAAGCCATGGGAGCAGTGGCAAGCACGAGGGCGTCGGCGAAGCCCAACCTCGCCGCGGTCGCCGCCCTCGCCGGGGTGTCCGCGTCCACGGCGTCGCTCGCATTCAGCGGCGCGGGTCCGGTCTCCGCGGCCACCCGTGCTCGTGTGCTCGCCGCGGCCGAGCGCCTCGACTACGCCGGCCCGGACCCCCGTGCCCAGTCGCTGCGCCGCGGACGCTCGGGGATCATCGGCGTCGTCATCGAAGACAGGCTCAGGGACGCGTTTCGCGACCCGGTGAACATCGCCATGCTCGACGGCATCGCGGATGTCACGGGAGCGGCCGGGCTCGGCCTCCTGCTGCTCACAGACACCGGGGGAGCGGCGGACATCGCGCTCGCGCCCATGGACGCCGTCGTACTCGTCGGCTGCAGCACGCGGCTCGACCACTCCGTCGTGACGCTCCGGCAACGCGGCATCCCGATCGTCGCAATCGAGGCCCCGCACATTGAGGGCGTCGTGCCCATCGACCTCGACAACCGCGAGGCAACGCGCCGCGGCGCCGAGCACCTGCGCGCGCTCGGGCACACCCGGGTCGCGCTCGTGACGCTGCCCCTCGGCTCCGGCCGCGAACGAGGCGAACTCACCCCGGAGCGGGAGGCGGCGAGTTCTGCGCACACGGCGACCGAGCGCATTCTCGGGGCGCGCGACGTATTCACGGATGCCACCGGCCGCATCGCCGCGGGCAGCCTGATCGAGGAGGGCCTCGCGGCGGGGCTGGCGCTCCTCGGCGCCGCCGACCGCCCCACCGCCGTCATCGCGCAGAGCGACCTGCTCGCGATCGGTGTGATCCGTGCCGCCCTCAGCCTCGACCTGCGTGTGCCGGAGGACCTGAGTGTCGTGGGCTTCGACGGCATCCGCCTCGACGGAATCGCGCCG
>JAODAY010000211.1 GCA_025463665.1 Microbacteriaceae bacterium | reverse complement strand
GCCGCGATGCGCCGCACTGCCTGCTTGGGCGACGCCGCTTTCCCCCATCGTCGGGAGGCGATGAGGAGGGGAGCGGGCAGCAGGAGGGTGAGCAGAAACAGCTGGTGGTCGGTGCCTTCGAGGATGTGTTGCATGCCGAGCGTGACGAGGCCTGCGAACCCGAGCCAGACGCCGCCGTCGCCGAGATCGACGTGGAGCGGGTCGACGTCTCCGGTGGCCGTGTTCTCGCTGATCGTCCCGATCTCGCGGGTGGATTCGACCTGGCCGCCCTGCCAGTCTGACTGCAGCGAGACGATGACGGTGTGCGTGGCGACCCGGTCGAGGACGACGTCGTAGTCGAGGTCGAACTCGCGGGGGACCGTACCGGTGGTGGGCGTCAGCGTGACGGTTGCGGTGAGCTCGTCGAACGTCGCTGTGCCGTATTGCTGGGTCTGCCCGAGAGTGAGGCCGTGGACATTGGTCGCCCAGGCCTGGTCGTCGGATGTCGCGGAGATGTGTTCCTCGATGTAGGCGGCGACCGCCGCCTGGTCGGCTTCGGCGTCGAGCCCTGTCGCGAGCTCGAGGTCGCTGACGGGGATGGTGAGTGTCGCCGCGATCTCGGAGTCGTGTACGGCCAGTGCCGCCGTGGTGGTGGGGAGGATGTGTGCGTCGGCGGGCGCCGCGACCGCCGCGACCGAGATTCCTGTCAGAAGGAGGGAAGCGGCGACCGCCGTGACGATTCGTTTCATGTCCTCAGGACTGGGTTCCGCCGTAGTCCGTCGAGCGGTCGCGCCAGACGGAGTGCGGATGGTTGCCGTCGAGCACGATGCCGTGTTGCATCGAGAATTCGATCCACACGGACGGGCCGTCGATGCGCACGTAGTCGTTCTCTTCGGTGACATCGGTCGATCCGGAGAACGAGACATACGTTTCATCCAGCTCGCTCTCGTACTTCGCCATGATCGCGGGCGCGCTTTCGTCGTCGAGGTCGTCGACGTAGGTCGCGATCGCCGCAAGCACCAGTGCCTTCTGATCGTCGGAGAGCTCGGACGCCGCGATTCCCTGCTTCTCGGTTGGGAAGGCCCAGTCGTCGGCGGGTCCGAGCAGGATGTCGGTGTATTCGTCGTCGAGTTTCGCCGCGGCGGCCTGCTCGTCGGAGAGGCTGCCGACGAGTGCGGCGAATGCGGCCTGCTCGCTCTCCAATGGTTGGCTGGTGGTGTCGTTCTCGTCGAAGGATCCGAACGGTTCGACTCCGCGGAACGATGGGGTCGCGCCCACCAGCGCGGCGTCGGTGTAGGTGTTGGACAGGGCGAAGTGGTGGCCGCCGAATTGCAGTTCCCATGTGCCGGAATCGCCCGGGGTGCCCAGGAACGCGATGTAGTAGTTGCCGCGCCCGTACGTGGTGCCGCCGCCGTTGACGGCGAGGTGGTCGTCGGCGTTCCACGCCTGTTGCAGTTCGGACCATCCCTCGTCGGCACCCGTACCCGTGGCGGCCAGAAGGAGCGCGTCGAGGGCGGCGAGCTGCTCCTCGTTCAGGGTCGCGAGTTGGAGGCCGATGCGGGCCTCCCCGTCGCGCAGCAACGCTTGTGGCAGGTTCGACCACAGGGCGGCGTTTGCAAGGGAGTACTCCTGTTCGAGGTCGGCGAGCTGGTCGTCGTCGAGAGTCGCGGCGAAGGCGTTCGCGAGCGCGACGACGGTGTCGTTCGACGCGGTCGCGGAGGCGGCGATCGCTGCGGCGTCGGAGTTCGAGACGACGCTCTCGACGGAGCTTGCGGTGGAGCCGGGGCCGACGCCTCCTGGCGTGGTGGTTTCCGCCGCTGCGCAGCCGGTGAGCGTGAGACTGATGACGGCGATCGAGGCGACCGTTGCGGTCATGCGTCGTCGCCCGCCAGTGGCGGTGAAGAACGGAGTCGGTGTTCTCATGTCGCCAACATACGAGCTGAAACCATCGCGGAACCCAGAGTATTCAATGGGGTTCCTATGAATTGGACGTTGTCCGATTTCCGCCGTTCTCGGGCGCAGCACAGAGAGCCCATAGCTCGCACATCGAGACGCCGTCGATGATATTGCTCCACCGAGCACGAAGGACGATGAAATACCATGACCACTGCTATTGGATTCGATAGGCCCACGCGACCAGTGGCGTCCGCCTACGCGCCGGTCAGTTCCTCCGTCAGCAGGCACGTCTGGAAGTCCATCACCGCGACAGTCACGTCGCTCATGGTGGCCGCGGCGGTTGTGACCGGCGTATCGATGGGCGTCACGGCGCCCTCCGTGTCACCGGTCGCGCCGCCTGTCGCCGTCGGAGCGGACGCTGACCCCGGTGTCGACACCGGCATCGGCGCCACGGATGGAGGCCGAGATCGCTTCGACGGCGACCGGGCCGGACAGGGTGGCCGACGTGACCGCAACAGATAGGTCCTATCCTCCCTTTCGCAGCGAGACGCCCGGCTCGGAAGTGACGGCGGGCGTCGCCACTGCCGGTGCCTCGATCGGAGCTGCCGCAGTAATCATTCTGGTCTTCGCGAACGTGCCGCAGCCGGTACGTCTCACCCTGCCGTTCGTCGCGCACCTCGCAGGAATGCTCGCCGGCTACGAGGTGACGATGATGGTGCTCCTGATGTCCAGGACGCCCGCCATCGAGCGCGGAATCGGTGCAGATCGGATGGCGCGCTGGCATGGCAGGCTCGGCGGAGCAACGGTCACCCTGCTGCTCGTGCATGCGATCGCGGCCACGCTCGGCTGGGCGGAAGTGCAGGCGATAACACCATGGCAGGCAACCGCCGAATTCCTCGACATGCCCGGCCTCGCGGCAGCCGGCGTCGCCACCTTCCTATTCGTCGCTATCGGAGTGGTCTCCGCCCGCTCTGCCCGGCGGCGACTCCGCTACGAGACCTGGCACGCAATTCACCTCCTCACCTATCTTGCAATCGCCCTGTCCTTCTCTCACGAACTGGCGGGTCCCGACCTCGCGGGGAACCCCGCTGCTCAGATCGCGTGGAGCTGCCTTTACTCCGTCGCGTTCGCGTTGCTGCTCCGCTACCGGGTCGTCGAACCTGTCATGCAGGCGTGGCGGCACCAGCTCAGAATCGACTCAGTGACTCCTGCCGGCCCATCGACAGTGACCATCACCGTGCGCGGTCGCCATCTCGACGAACTCA
>JAODAY010000131.1 GCA_025463665.1 Microbacteriaceae bacterium | reverse complement strand
TGCCATCGCCGTTGAGAGCGTCGGCGGCCTCGCGGATCTTCTCGTAGGTGTCGGGGACGTCGAGCCCGGCGGCTTCGAACAGGTCGGTGCGGTAGTACAGCAGCTGCGCCCAGCCATCGCTGGGCACGGCCAGCTGTTCGCCGTCCATCTGCGCCAGTTCGAGTGCTCGCGGGGAGAACGTGTCGGCACCGAGAGAGTCGACGACCGCGGCCGCGGCCTCGGTGTCGAGGATGCCGTCGCTGGACATCTGGTTGATGCCCGGCAGCGAGACGGCACCGACAGCATCCGGGAGATCGCCGGCGGCGGCCGACGACGCGAGCACTGTCGCAAGATCGTCTTCGGCGAGAGCGACAAGTTTGACCTTGACGCCCGATTCCTTCGAATACGCGTCGATGATCGACTGCTGGGCGGCGACGCGCTCGGCGACGTCCTCAACCGTCCAGATCGTGAGCGTGTCGTCGTCGTCCGCGTTGTCAGCTGCCGAGCAACCGGTCAGGGCGAGAACCGTCGTAAAGACGACCGCCATTCCAATAATGCCGTTCTTGTGCATGGGGTCTTCTTTCGGATCGCAGGACACCGTGTTGCCGCAAAGGGCGGAGCGTCTCGGTCATCGTTGACTGCGTCACGAGCCGTGCACGCTTCGCCCAGTGAACACCAACTAATGCGTAATCGCAAGACCTAAGTGCGAACAGTGATCTCGAACCGCCGGAAAATCAGGCGATGGTTAAGTCCAGCGTCAAGACAAATGACTTGCGAAGCGTCATCACGGTGCGTATCGTCGCTGCCATGGGAACCCAACTAACTTTCGCTCGCGCCCAGACCGTCGGGTTCTTCGACTACGAAGACGTACCCATCTCGCCCTCCGAGGTGCGGGTGCGGACGCTGTTCTCCGGCATCTCTACCGGGACCGAGATGACCGCGTACCGTGGGACCAGCCCACACCTGACCAAGCACTGGGACGCCGAGTCGAGGCTCTTCCAGGACGGCGGGGATGCGCCAGCGTTTCCCGTCGAGGTGGTCGGGTACGAGGAGGTCGGCGAAATCGTCGAGACTGGCGCAGACGTCGCGGATGTGGCGGTCGGTGACCGTGTCTGGGGCACCTGGGGGCACCGAACGACCGCGGTCTTGGACGGCGCCTACGCTTCAGCCCGTCGACTGTCGGACACCGCGTATCCCCGGGTCGGGATCTTCTCGCACATCGGGGCGGTGGCGTTGAACGCGGTGCTGGATGCCGACATTCACGTCGGTGAGACAGTCGTCGTGTTCGGCCTCGGGGTCCCCGGCCAGCTTGCGGCCCAGTTCGCACGCTTGAACGGCGCGCGCGTCGTGGTCGTCGATGGCATCGCCGCCCGGCGCGAGCTGGCCGGTCGGCTGGGTGCGGAGGTCGTGCTCGATCCAACCAAGGATCAGGTGGCCGAGCGTGTGCGTGAACTGACCGGCGGGCGCGGGGCCGACGTGGCCATCGAATTCACGGGCAACCACCGGGCCCTCCAGACCGCCATCCGCACCGTGGCATACAACTCTAGGGTCTGTGTCGCCGGATTCTTCGTTGGCGAGGCCTCAGGTCTGGCCCTCGGAGAAGAGTTCCACCACAACCGCGTTCAGCTCGTGTCCTCGCAAATCTCAGGGTCGGCACCGCGCCTGCAACACCGGTGGGACCGGCTGCGGCTGAACACCACCGCCATCAACCTGGCAGCGAAGGGGACTCTCGATCCGCTGTCGCTGATCACGCACACCATTCCGTTCGCCGAGGCCGCGCACGCCTACCAACTCATCGATGAACGGCCCGCCGACGCGCTCCAGGTCGTGCTCGAGATGCCCGCGGCGGTCGCAGCATGAGCGCCCGCAACGCGATCTGCGTGCAGGAGCAATACCTTCCCGGAGCCACCATGGCCCAGAAGTGGGAAGCCGCCCGTTCATGGGGATTCGATGGCATCGAACTTCGTGGCAAAGGAGACGGAGCCTTCATGGCTCGGCTCCCCGAGTTGAAGGCCGCAGCGGCGGCCGGCATTCCCATGCCCACCGTCTGCGTGGAGATGGCTCACTTCATCGGCGACTTCGACCCCGACCGCCGCGCCGACGCCCTGATTCAGATGACCGACCAGTTGCGCGTGATCGCCGAGATCGGCGGACGAGGCGCCATGACCCCCGCGTCTTGGGGCATGTTCTCCCGCCGGCTGCCTCCGTTCGAACCGCCCCGCACGCCGGATCAGGACCACGCCGTTCTCGTCGACGCATTCGGCGCCCTGGGCGCCGAAGCCCAGACCCTCGGTGTGGAGATCTACCTCGAGCCGCTCAACCGGTATGAAGACCACATGATCAACCGGCTCGCCGACGCGGTCGCCCTGATCGAGTCCATCGGACTCGACACGGTCCGAATCGGCGCCGACACTTACCACATGAACATCGAGGAGGCCGATCCGGCCGCCGCCCTGGTCAGCGCCGCACCATACATCGGCCACCTCCAGGCGAGCGATTCAAACCGGCTCGAGCCCGGAGCCGGGCACATCGACTGGGCTCTCTTCGGCGCCACCGTGCACGCCATCGGATACACGGGTCCGATCGCGATCGAAAGCCGCCTGTCCGGGCCCGTTGCAGAATCCCTCTCCGCAGTGCCCCCGCTGCTGAAGCGCTACTTGTGAACGCCGTCGCAGAGGCCGCCGCCCGTGTGCTCATCGAGAACTGGCGCGGTGCCTACACGGTGCCGGCCGGCGGACTGTACCCGCACCAGTGGAGCTGGGATTCGGCCTTCATCGCCATCGGCTTACGGCACCTCTCGCCCCGGCGGGCACAGATAGAACTCGACACGCTGCTCAGTGCACAATGGCACGACGGTCGGATTCCTCAGATCGTCTTCGACATCCGCCACGACGACGGTTACTCCCCCGGAGCCGCCTTCTGGCGAAGCGACCGGCTGCCGGCAGCCCCCGAGGTACCGACGGCCGGCCTCATTCAACCTCCCAACCACGCTCTCGCGGTCTGGATGGTACATGTCAGTGATCCCGCCGAGTCGGCGCGGCGCCGTTTCCTGGCGCGGGCCTACCCACGGCTCGTCCGGTGGCATGACTATCTGCGCGACCGGCGCTCGGGCCCGTCGGGGCTGGCGCACGTCGTGCACCCCTGGGAGAGCGGGATGGATAATTCGCCGTACTGGGACGCCCCGCTGGCTGCGATGCCCGACGACTTCGAGGGTGAGATTCCGCGTCCCGACTTGAAGCACGCTTCCGCGAGCCAGCGGCCCTCAAACGCCGAATACGGCAAGTACCTCTCCCTCGCGGCGCGTTACCGCGACCATGGCTGCGACGACGGAGACGATACGCATCCATTCCGGATGGAGGATCCGGCCGTGAACGCGCTCTGGGCGCGATCGGAGCTTGCACTGGCGGACATCGCCGCCGCTATCGGCGCCGACCCGGCACCGCACTACGCCCGCGCCGCGGAACTGCGGGACGCGATTGAATCCCTCTGGGATCCCGTGCTGGGCATCTACACGGCCCGCGACCTCTCCACCGGCGACCTGCAGCCGTACCGCACCGTGTCGGGCCTCATTCCGCTGCTGGTCCCGAACGTCGCACACGCCCGCGACCTGCTCGCCCAACTCACCGGCCCGCATTTCGCCCTCGGGCAGGTCGCGCTCGTCCCCAGCCACGACCTCACCGCCCCGACCTTCGA
>JAODAY010000120.1 GCA_025463665.1 Microbacteriaceae bacterium | reverse complement strand
GCGGGCGACATGGTGGTGTTCCGCAGCCTCGACGATGACAGGCTCACGCTGAAACGCGTGGCTGCCGAAGCAGGGCAGACGCTCGCCATACGCGACGGCGTCCTGTACGTCGACGGCACGCTCGTGATCGAACCGTATGTAGACCCGCGTCGCACCGACGGCACGTTCTACCCCCTGGTCACGGTGCCTGACGGTCACCTCTTCCTGCTCGGAGACAACCGCGCGAGTTCGATTGACTCGAGGGACTACGGTTTCGTCCCGATCGACGACGTGGCGGGCACTGTCCTCTGGCCCCGGTGAGTCCGCCCGCACGAACGGCTGGAGTGCGCCCCTCCTGCCTGTTCGCGGCCCCACCCGCGCACGAAAGGAGCCCCCGCGGCTGATGCCGCGGGGGCCCGTCCCGGTTCGATCCCGTCACCGTTACCCGGCGGTCACGGTCACCGGTCCCGCGGTGCCACCCAAGGTGGAATCGAGCCAGACTGAGCCCGGGTTACTGGGCGATGTCTTGAGGCGGTAGGAGAACACCCCACCGGTCTGGGGCGCCGGCGCGGCGGTGATCGGCGCTCGACCGATGACCGGACCGGTCGGTCCGCCACTGTGGATCGTGACGGTGCCCCCGACCGACGAGCTGACGCCGTCGATCCTCAGGTCGCGCGACTTCCACCTCGCCCCGATGACGGTGATCTGGCTGGCAACGGGTGTGATCCGCACCTCATCGGTGCGCACCTTCGCACCCGAGGTTACCGTGAGTCGGAACGTCAGCGGATTGTTCGTCATCGGCGTCGCGAATAGCGGCAGCGAGAACGTCGGCTTGGCCGTGGTCGCACCGGCGAGGGTGACGCGATCGGGATCTGTCGGCCCACTCACGACCTGCTCCCACCGATAGGTGACATCGGTGCTGGTCGAGCCGCTGCCGTCGAGTGCCGCTGTGGTCGCAGTGGCCGCCCGCGTGATGCTCTGGTCGGGTCCCGCGTTGGCCACGAGATCGCCCAGCGCCCCTACCGGATCGGATTTGACCGACTCGGGCCCCGCGCCGTTCGCATTGCTCGCGGCAACAGTGAACTGGTACAGCGTGTCTGCAGCCAGGCCGTCGAAGACTAGGGTCGTCACGTCACCCGCTGTGGTGCGGGCCGGTCCCGCCGCCGCACCATCGGTCGTGTATGCCCGGATCGTGTACGCCGTGACACTCAGTCCCGGAGCCCCCGGGTCCGCCGCCGACCAGTTCAGCGTCACATTCCCGGCACCAGCGACGGGCGCTGTGGAGAAGGTCGGCGCTGTCGGCAGCGGGTCATCCGTGATGGTTAGGACCACCTGGCCCTGTGGCGAGATGTTGCCTGACGGGTCGATTGCGGCGTAGTTCACCGTGCTCGTTGCGGCGATGGTGAGCGGCTCCGTGTAGAGCGCAGCGACTTCGGAGAGGATGTCGCCGGACAGGAATACGTCCGACCCATCGGTCGTGTAGTAGATCTCCGCCGCACCCTCATTCGTACCGAGGGTTACCTGCTGCGCTGTGCGGAACGACCCACTCTGCGGGCTGGCGGTTACTGTCGGCGCCACAGTGTCGGTGACCGGGATGGCATGCACGGCGGGGAAAGTCTCGCCCACACTGCTCACCGCGACGATGAACACGTCGTAGGTCTCGTCTCTAGTGAGCCCAGAGATAGTGGTGCTCTTCGCCGCGGCGGAACTGATGCGCTTGCCGAGCTCTGCGCGTTCCCCGTTGATGGCGGTTTGCGCGACGGCGTGTACCCGGTAGCCGGTGATCGCCGGGGTTCCGGGGATCGCCTTCGCTGGTGTCCACGTGACCTTGAGAGAGTCGGAGGTCGTGGCGGCGACCACGTCGGTCGGCCCGGCGGGTCCTGACTGCAGCGGACCGTTCGGGCACCCGCCCATTCCGGCACCGCCCAATTCGCCGAACTCGGCGATGGTGAGTCCCTGTCGGTTGGCCGCGGCATCCTCGAGCTGCCAGGACATGGCACGCACACCGCTTCCGGCGGCAGCGGCGATCTCGGCGGCATCCCGGTCGTCGAACACGTAGGTCGCAGTGAAGGTGTTGGGTCCCGCGAGGCCGAACTGGAGCGACGAGCTGTAGCCGTCGTCGGGCGTGAGTGGTCCGGCCACAGCGCGCACGTCCCGGCGGCCGACAGCGGTGTCTTTCA
Organism: Microbacteriaceae bacterium; assembly: GCA_025463665.1. Lineage (GTDB taxonomy): Bacteria > Actinomycetota > Actinomycetes > Actinomycetales > Microbacteriaceae > Conyzicola. Next base: position 881 of record JAODAY010000120.1, on the reverse strand, counting down.
GCGCCGGGTCGACGATTCGCTGCTCGAACTGAGCCTGATTCACCCCATTGCCGACGAAACCGGTGACGGTGACCGTGACGCCGTCAGCGGCGAGCACCGGCGCTGCTGTCACATAGACGTCCTGGGTCGTCGTGTCGCCCGCTGCGGTTGCACCGAACTTCATCGACACGACGTCTCCGGGCCGGATGTCGGGGGTGACGGCGAGCGCGGTACCGGCGCCCCAGCAGACTCCGCCCGGGTGGTTGATCTCGAAGGCCACGTCGCCTTTGCTCACAACCGACTTCGCCGAGCCGACCACCCCCACCCCGGGGCGCGTCACCTCGACCGTCGCGGTCTGGCCGACGCGGTCCTGGTAACCCTCGATGGTGATGAAGTCGCGGTCGGGGAACACGACGATGTTGTCGGGGAATGTCGGGACGGCCGCGGCCGCGGTCGGGACGGCGATGATGAAGGGTGCGATCAGCACTGCTGCCGACACCCCGATCGAGGTCGCTCGCCTTGCGGAAGACATCCTGGTTGCAGGATGCGCCGCGGATGGGTTGGTTTTCACGGTCGTCCACCTCCATGGTGAGAGTGCGTGACTCATTCACGCATGGAGGCACCATCGTCCCCGTGTCTTGGAGAAACCATGTCCACCCGGAGACGACGATGACGAGAACGGATGCCACGGCGCTCGCCGCGGCCGCCACCCGCCCCCGTCGAGCCGGTTCGACGAGCGCCTACTCCTCCGGTCGACGCGCCCCACGGGGGCAGGTTCCAGTGCGGCAACCTGTCCGTTGGTGAAAAGCAGCACCCGAATATCCCCTCCCCCGCTGTTGCCCGCGGCCGTTCATCCCTACTGTGAACAACAAGGAGGCGGGGGATCATGAGTTCAGAAAGTC
>JAODAY010000101.1 GCA_025463665.1 Microbacteriaceae bacterium | reverse complement strand
AAGGGCCACGTCATTGCGAACGCGAGCCTGCAGGTCACAGACGAGAACGGCGTGCCGGTCACCGGATCGTGGGCCGCCGGCGACAACGCGCAGGTTCCCGACCTCGAGGCAGAAAAGCAGCCCGCATACTGCTCACCGAACGCCCAGAATGCGGTGCGGCAGGCCAAGTTGCTCGCTGCCAATATTCTGGCGTCGATTCACGGCCTGCCGCTCGCCGACTACCGCCACAAGGCACTCGGCACCGTTGCCGAGTACGGACTCGGCAAGGGCGCCGCGAACATCAGGGGCGTGCAACTCACCGGTCTGCCGGCGTGGCTGTCGCACCGCGCATATCACGCGGCCGCCGTGCCCACGGGGCTGCGCAAGTTCCGCGTCGTGGTGGGCTGGATCGTCGGTGCGGTCGGACCCGTGGACCTGGCCTCTCTCACGGCAACCGCCCACCCACGGCTCGGTTTCGAACAGGCAATCGACGCCGCCGAAGTGGTTGCGGAACGCAAGGCCGCCGACCCCTCGATGCCGACGGCCGCGCCGTAGCCCGTCAGAACACTCGTGCCCTGCCGCGCAACACGATCTTGCGCACCTCGTCGAACCACAGCACTATCGAGGCCGGCCCGACGCATGAGGCCCAGTGGCCTGCATCCAAGGACGCAGTGCCGAAGGCCACCTGCAACAGGGGCATCTCCACGACGGCGACCTGCAGCAGCACGCCCAACACGATTGATCCCCAAAGCCACTTGTTGCGGAATAGCCCGCGAAAAGCACTCGTCGACTCGGACCGCGCATTGAGCGCATTGAAAAGCTGCGCGAAGACGAGGGTCGAGAAGCCCGCTGCTCAAGCGAGCCGTCGAGGGCGCCGTCGCCGACCTCGTGCCCCCGAGGATCTTGCGGTAGGCGACACCGAGTGTTCGGTACGATTCTGCCGACAAGACTTCGACGTCGTCTATTGCGCTCCGGCGCAACTCATCGGAGAGCGGGACCGCAGTGTTGCCCACCTGGACGAAGGAGCGCCTGCCGAGCAGTACGTCGCGAGCGCCTGCCGAGCAGAACGTCGCGAGCGCCCTTGCTGAACAGCATTCTTCCGCCATTGCTGTGGGGGTGAAGCGTCGACATCATCTTGCGGTCAGAAGTGAATGCCAAGCCGGGCATCAGCCCCGTCGTGGCCCGCTTGGTCAGCCTTGAGTCGTCAACTCTCGGTGTCGTTCAAATCGATGGGCTCGCCGGCCAGCTCGTTGTCGGGAAGGCTGGGCTCGGCCTCGAGCGGCTCCGAACCCTCCGGCCCGGCGTAGTGCCCGTTGTCGATCACGGTCTCGCCGGCGACGGCGTCGTTCGTCACGGTCTGCTTGTCGATGGCCGGATCGGTCAGCGGGTCGCCGTTCTCCTCGACCCGACCGTTGGTGGCGTCACTCATGAGCGTCTTCCTTTCTTCGGTGAATATTTTCAAGTGGTCAGAAACGTTCTAGGCGCCATAGATGATCGCGATGAGATCGACGAGCGTCACGAGCAGCATGAGCCCGAGCAGCACCGCGAGCAGGCGCAACCGCAGCTTCAACCGGGCGATCCCGAAGCGAACGACGAGCATGCCCATGAAGATCACGAACACCGACACCGCTCCGGTCACGGCCGCCGCCGACGGCAGCTGGAACAGCAGCACCACGATGCAGATCACGGCGCTGATCGCCCCGATGACGAGCCACTCCAGCCCGTGCGACGTGGTCAGTGCCGGCTGGTTGCGCATCTTCGTCGGGTCTTCGGGGTCGGTCATGACCGTGATTCCCTCTTCTTGCCCTCGGCGATGTAGGCGAGCCGGCGCAGAACCTCGGTGTTGCGCCAGGCAAGCGGAATGTCGAGCAGTGGCTGCGGCAGCCACGACCCCGGTCCCTTCTCCGCCGTCTCGGTGATGCGCACGACGCACCCGGTTCCGCGCGGCTTCACGTCGATGCGCACGCGGGCCTCACCGATGGGCCACCCGGCGGGCTGGGTCACGAGCCGGCGCGGCGGGTCGTACTCGAGCACCGTCGCCTCGTCGTTGATCAGCACCGGCCAGACACCGACGGAGTGTTGAATCTTCGAGCCGACCCGCGGCCACGCGTCATCCACCTCGCGCATTCTCGAGACCCCGACGACCCAGGTGGGCCACACCCACCCGTCTTCGAGCACCGCGAACACGTCTTCGGGCGAGCAATTCATCTGGCGAACGGTGGTCGACACGGTTTCTCCTGGGTGGTGGGGGCGAGCGGGTGCAACGGGGTCATGGTGCAAGCGAGGGGGCGGCCGCGATGCCGAACTCGTGCCTGAGCGCGCTTCGGGCCGCGTAGTAGCCGGACAGTCCGTGCACTCCCGGGCCCGGCGGGGTCGACGATGAACACAGGTACAGCCCCGCGAGCGGGGTGCGCCAGGGATCGGGCGAGAGCACGGGTCGCGCGAGCAGCTGCGCGAAACTCGCCTGGCCGGAGGAGATGTCGCCGCCGACGTAATTCGGGTTGTGGTTCTCCATCTGCCGCGCCGTGAGGCTCGAGCTGGCGAGAATCACGTCGCGAAAGCCGGGGGCGAAGCGTTCTATCTGCCGGGTGATCGCCTCCGTCTGGTCGAGCGCGGAGTCGCGCGGAACGTGCGTGTAGGTCCACAGCGTGTGCCCGGTGCCCGGCGCGCGGCCGGGGTCGGCGATGGACGGCTGGGCGACGAGCACGTAGGGGTTGGCGCTGTGACGACCGGCCGCGACATCCGACTCAGCCGCCTGGATCTCGGCACGGGTGCCGCCGAGGTGCAGCGTGCCCGCACGGCGGAGCTCCTCGTTCGCCCACGGAACCGGTCCAGACAGCGCGAAGTCGACCTTCGCCACCGCATTGCCGAAGCGGAAGCGCTCGAGCTGCTTCGCGTAGAGGCGGGGGAGCCGGTCGCCCGCCATACGCGCGAGCGCCCGGGCACTCACATCGAGCAGCACGGCAGTGGAGTTGGGCAACTCGTCGAGGTCGGTGACCTCGGTGTCGAGCACGATCTCTCCGCCGTGCGCACGGAGGTCTACCGCCATCGCCTCGACGATGGCCTGGCTGCCGCCGATGGGAACCGGCCAGCCGCGCGCGTGAGCGTGCGACCCGAGCGACAGCATCACGCCGGCCGTCGACAGGCTCGGCATCGGCAGGATCGAGTGCGCGGCGACGCCCGAGAACATGGCGGGGGCGACGTCTTCCCTGAAGCGGAGATTCCAGGTGGGCAGGCCCTGCTCGAGCGCGCGCAGACCGAATTTCAGTGCGGTGAGCGGATGCCGCGGCAACTGCAGCAGCCGTGACCCGGTGAACTGCGCGACCTCGTCGTCGCGGCGCACGAGCGGGCCCATGAGGCTCTTCCATGCCGGTCCGTCGACGCCGAGGTGATCCGCGGTGCGCTCGATGTCACGGTAAGCGAGACCCGCCCTGCCGCCGTCGAGTGGATGGCCGTAGGACAGCTCCGGCACCACGAGGTCGATGCGATCCTGCAGCCGAAACCGCCGGAAGAAGCCGGAGGCGAGGGCCATCGGGTGCACGGCAGAGCAGATGTCGTGGTGAAACCCGGGCAGCGTCAGCTCGGCCGTGCGCGATCCGCCGCCGATCGTCGCGTTGCGTTCGTAGACCCTCACCGACAGTCCGGCGCGGGCGAGCGTCACCGCGGCGGCGAGACCATTGGGTCCCGAGCCGACGATGATGGCGTCGAATTCGCTCATCCCTTTACGCTAGCGGAGACCCGCGGCGACGGAGCGCGGTGGCGCGTCGGGCTTCCGGTCGCTATACCGTGACGGTGCGCAGACCGAGCCCGTCGACAGCGACTCCCACGGCGAAGAATAGGCACGCGCCGATGATGAGGGCGAAGACCGTGAGCCACACCGGCGACGGCACGCCGGTGCGCTTGAACAGCAGATAGGCGTCTGAGGTGCGCAGCTGGCCGCGGCGTGCGGTATGCACGCCGACGACCGTGACGAGCCCGCGCAGGGCGCCGACCAGCAGCGCGATCCCGAGCGCGAGCAGCGCGTAGCCGCGGACCTCCGGGTTCGCCCAGAACCACAGCCCCGCGGCGACGGCCGCACTGGCGAGCACGACGAGCACCCCGAAGAGGTTGCGGATCACGAGCAGGGTGACCACGAGCACCACCCCTCCCGCGAAGAGCGCCGTCGCGGTGTACCCGGTGAAGACGCTCCACAACAGGGCTGCTCCGGCGATAGCGGGTTCGGGGTAGCCGAAGATGCCGCTGATCACAGTGCCGGCGACGCCACGACCCGAGCTCGTGGCATCCCCCGAATGATTGCGGTGAATGCGGATGCCGCTGACGAAGCGTCCGCTGAGAATCGCCGCGATGGCGTGGCCGAGCTCGTGCACGAGCGTGGTGAACAGCCCGAACCACTGCCATGTCGCGCGGGGAATGCTCAGGGCCGCGGCCGCCGCGACGATGGCGACGAAGACCCCGGTCGGAATCTCGAGCGGGGCCGTGGGGGCGAGGAGCGTGGTCAGGTCGGAGATGTCGATGACTCCAGTGTCGCAGACCCGCGGTTACGCTACCGTGGTCATCGAACTCGAGGAGCGTCACCATGGCCAGGCCCCGCAACACCGAATCGGATGCCGCGATCCTCGCCGACGCGAGCGACACGCTGCGCGAGGGCGGGTACGACGCGCTCGTGGTCGACGACCTGGCGAGGCGCGTCGGTGTCGCCAAGACCACGGTGTACCGCAGGTGGCCGACGAAGAACCACCTCGTCGCGGGCGCCATCGCGTCGTGGCGGGGCGAGACGCCGGTGCCCGGCGGCGGCTCGCTCGAAGACGACCTCGTCGTGCTCGTGTCCGATCTGGCCGAGTTCGTGGACCCGGCTCCCATGCGGCGCATGATCGCCGAACTGGTAGCGGCGGCGGTGCGCGAACCGGAGCTGCGCCCCCACGTCGACGCTCTCTGGCGCGAGCGACGGGATGCGCTGGGCCGGCTGCTGGGCGCGGGTTCGGGCGTGGCCGACCAGCTGCTCGGCGCGGTGTTCTATCGCGCGATCGTCAGCCACGAGCCGCTCGACGGGGAGTTCGCCGCGGCACTGGTGCGATCGACGCTCGCGGGCGCCCGGCCGCAGTAGACGCCGCCCGCATCCGCCGCCCGCACCCGCCGCTACAGTGGTGCCACCGTCACGGAACAGCGAGGCACGCGATGACCTCGTCGTCGGTGGTCTGGTC
>JAODAY010000073.1 GCA_025463665.1 Microbacteriaceae bacterium | reverse complement strand
AGCGCCTCGACGGTCACGTTGGCCGCGCCATCCGTATAGGTCGTGCCGAAACGCGACAACGAGTCGACGAGCACCAGGCGCTTGAGCGCGCGCGGGTGGGAGATCACGATGTGGCCGAAAAAGGCGCCGCCCCCACGGTCGGCGGGGTCGCGTGCGACGCTCGCCGCCGACCAAACGTGCATCTGGCGGTGCTCGCTCGGGGTGACCACGGAGACGGTGTCCGCCCGCCAGAACGAGTTCTTCGAGTCCTCGGTGATGCGTGCACGCACCCGCTCACCGGGGATGGCGTCGCTGACGAACACCACACGTCCTTCGTGGCGCGCGACGGAGATGCCGCCGTGCGCGATGTTGGTAACGTCAAGTTCTAGTTCTGTGCCCTGCGAATCGCCCATATCCCCCATTTTAGGAGCCCCGTGCGCCTCTACCTCGCCTCGACCTCCCCGGCCCGGCTCGCGACGCTGCGGGCGGTGGGTGTCGAGCCGATTCTGCTCGCCTCCCACGTCGACGAGGACGCGGCCGTCGCGGCGGCCGGCCCGCTCACTCCCCCACAGATGGTCGAACTGCTCGCCCGTCTCAAGGCGGAGGCGGTCGCCGGGCGCACCGTCGACGGCGACGCGATCGACGGGTTCATTCTCGGCGGCGACTCGGCGTTCGAACTCGACGGCATCGTCTACGGAAAGCCGCACGAGCCGGCCGTCGCCCGTGAGCGCTGGCTCCTGCAGCGCGGGCGAGAGGGGCAGCTGCACTCCGGGCACTGGCTCATCGACCACCGCGGCGGTGTCGCCCACGGCGCGGCCGGCGGGGTGTCGACATCGACCGTGCGGTTCGCCGAGGGGATCACGGAGGAGGAGATCGATGCGTACATCGCCACCGGGGAGCCCCTGCAGGTGGCCGGTGCGTTCACGATCGACAGCCTCGGTGCCCCGTTCATCGCCGAGGTGCGCGGCGACCCGCACGCCGTCGTCGGGCTTTCGGTGGCGATGCTGCGCACACTCCTCATCGGTTTCGGGGTGAGCTGGCCGGCCATGTGGAATCGCTCTTTGTAGACACTCTCAGCCCGACACCCGCGATTCCTGTAGGGGTGCGTCAATTGAGACGGGACCCAGCCCAATAGACTCCTAAACTATGGCTCCTATCTCCAAGGTTCTGATCGCTAACCGCGGAGAGATCGCCGTACGCGTGATCCGCGCCGCCAAAGACAGCGGCATCGCATCGGTCGCCGTGTATGCCGACCAGGACAGGGACGCGAGGCACGTCAAGCTCGCCGATGAGGCCTACTCGCTGGGCGGCTCGACGAGCGCAGAGACCTACCTCGTGATCGAGAAGATCCTCTCGGTGGCCCGACGGTCCGGCGCAGACGCGATCCACCCGGGATACGGCTTCCTCGCCGAGAACGCCGAATTCGCCCGCGCCGTCATCGACGCCGGGATCATCTGGATCGGCCCGTCTCCCGAAGCCATCGAGCAGCTCGGAGACAAGGTCTCCGCCCGGCATATCGCCGAGAAGGTCGGCGCCCCGCTCGCGCCGGGCACGCTCAATCCGGTCTCCGGGGCGCAGGAGGTGCTCGACTTCGTCGATATCCACGGCCTGCCTGTCGCCATAAAGGCGGCCTTCGGCGGTGGCGGCCGCGGCCTCAAGGTGGCCCGCACGCGGGAGGAGATTCCCGAGCTGTTCGATTCGGCGACCCGCGAGGCAATCGCCGCCTTCGGTCGCGGCGAGTGCTTCGTAGAGAAGTACCTCGACCAGCCCCGCCACGTCGAAACCCAGTGCCTGGCCGATGCCCACGGCAATGTCGTCGTCATCTCCACCCGCGACTGCTCGCTGCAGCGCCGCCACCAGAAGCTCGTCGAGGAGGCCCCGGCGCCGTTCCTCACCGTGGCCCAGAACGAGGAGCTCTACGCCTCGTCGAAGGCGATCCTCAAGGAGGTCGGCTACGTCGGCGCCGGCACGTGCGAGTTCCTCGTCGCGAAAGACGGCACCATCTCCTTCCTCGAGGTGAACACGCGCCTGCAGGTCGAACACCCCGTGTCGGAAGAGGTCACCGGGATCGACCTGGTGCGCGAGCAGTTCCGCATCGCCGAGGGCGGCGTGCTCGACTACGACGACCCGGTTCCGCGCGGACATTCCTTCGAGTTCCGCATCAACGGCGAAGACGCCGGACTGAACTTCATGCCTTCCCCCGGTCCCGTGCACTCGCTGCGCTTTCCCGGCGGCCCCGGGGTTCGCGTCGACAGCGGCGTCACCACGGGCGATGTGATCAGCGGTGCGTTCGACTCGCTGCTCGCCAAGCTGATCGTCACCGGTTCATCCCGTGACGACGCACTTGAGCGTTCCCGCCGCGCCCTCGACGAGTTCGAGGTCACCGGCCTGCCGACCGTGCTCCCGTTCCATCGCAAGATCGTTCGCGACCGCGCGTTCACCTCGAGCCCATTCTCGATCTACACCCGGTGGATCGAGACCGAGTTCGACAACGACATCGAACCGTGGAGCGGCTCGCTGCAGGACTCCGCCACCGCCGCCGACCGCCACAACGTGGTCGTCGAGGTCGACGGAAAGCGCATCGAGGTCTCGCTGCCCACCAAGCTCCTCCCCTCCTCGGGCGGACCCTCGCACGCGGTCGCGCCCAAGCGCCGCGGTGCCGGCACGGTCTCGACCGTTACCGGCGACACGGTCAAGGCACCGATGCAGGCGACCATCGTCAAGCTGTCGGTCTCCGATGGCGACGTCGTCGTCAAGGGCGACCTCATCCTGGTGCTCGAGGCGATGAAGATGGAGCAGCCCATTACCGCCCACAAGGACGGAACCGTCAGCGGCGTGAGCGCCTCGGTCGGCTCCACGGTCTCGTCGGGCCACGTGCTGCTCTCGATCTCCTAGGGCGCGCCGGCGCGGGTCGGCGGCCGCGTTTCGCCGCGCCCGCACCCTTGGATGAGGCCGCGCCGCTCAGCCGCGCCGTCGCGCTGTGATGTTTCGGGCAGCGCGAGA
>JAODAY010000058.1 GCA_025463665.1 Microbacteriaceae bacterium | reverse complement strand
CAAAGGTGTGATTACCATGGTGCTGACACTCGCCCTTTCGGCAGCCGCTGAAGTGCCTGCTCTCCATCTCATGGCCTATGAGCCTGGGTTTTGTGGTCGTGCGGCGCAGCTTAGTGGTGGGTGCGCGTCTGGCCAACTTGCCGAGGGCGGCGCCGAGATTGTCGGTTCGGTCACGACTCCGGGAAGCGGCGATGCTGCAGGTGGTTCCTCCGCAGGGAGAGGTGAGCAGGGCAGCGGCATAGGCAATGGCGGCGGCAGTGGCAGCGGCTCGCGTGTCGGGGGAGGTGAGGGCCCACTGTCGAGCTCTCTGCCGGCCTGCCCGCCCACGTTCCCCACCTGCCGAGCGGAGGTGTTCATCACCAATGCAGACCCAGCGGCGGGAGAACTGGTATCCGCTCCGATCACTTTGAGCGACATCGCGGGCTTTCCGGCTGTGGTCGGCTTGAGCGTGGCGGAGCCCGACGGCTGGGCGGTCACGAGGCTGCCGGTGAATTTCTATTCCACTGCAGTGAGCCACGTTGTCGATGGTGTTCTTCTCGGCACACCAGCCTCGGTGCGGTTCACACCACGGGCGTGGACTTGGGACTACGGAGACGGGCGGATCTCCACGGTGCGCGAAGCGGGTGCCAGTTGGGCCGCGTTGGCGCTCCCGGAGTTCTCCGCAACGTCAACGAGCCATGTCTTTTCCACGCGGGGTGACTTCAGGGTCCAGCTCACTGTCGACTTCACCGCCGAGTATCGGTTTGCCGGCTCCAATTGGGTGCCCATCGCGGGTGTGCTGCCCCTGCGTGGCGGGCCGCTACAAGTAACGGCGAGCGCGGCGAAAACGGTGCTCGTAGGCGGCGATTGCGGCTCCCGGCAACAGGCTCCCGGCTGCTGAGTCGCGCGGAAGTATTTCGGGGGAGGCCTCCCAGCGCGTCCATATAAAACGCTCAGGTTCGAGGGGGATGCTTGCAACGCTGGAAGGAGCACCTGATGACAAACACCCCCGAGATTCCCGAAAACCGCTCGACCGCCGTGCCGCCCACTCCCCCCTCGGGTGGGGGGCCGCCCACCACTCCCAGGCCTCCCGGTCCACGCTCCGAGGCGCCGGCACAGGAGCACGCGGCGACGCAGCCGCTCGCCGGTCCTCCGATCTCGAAGCCGGCGGGTGAGTCGTTCCGTCGACGCCGTCCGGTCGCAATCGCCGCCGCAATAGTCGCAGCGGCGCTCGTCGGAGGGGTGTCCGGCGCTGGGGTCACACTCCTCGCTACGTCGAATGACTCCGGCTCAGCCGTCAGCACCGCCACCACGCCAGCGAACGTCACGGTCAACGACCCCGACAACGCCACGACAGTCACCGGCGTTGCGGCGAAGACCGCGGCATCCGTGGTCACAATCTCGGTCAGTTCCAGCGACGCGGGCGGAACCGGATCAGGTGTCATCATCAGCGACGACGGGTACATCCTCACCAACACCCACGTGGTGACCCTCGATGGTGCGGCCAGCGACGCGGCGATCAAGGTGCAGACCAACGACGGGCGGCTGCTCACCGCGACGCTGGTCGGAACCGACCCGACCTCCGACCTCGCGGTGATCAAAGTCGACGACGCCGGCGAGCTCTCGCCCGCCGCGTTCGCTGACTCGAGCAAGCTCAATGTCGGCGACACTGCCATCGCCATCGGTGCACCGCTCGGGCTTGCTGGCACCGTCACAGACGGCATAGTGAGCGCGATCAACCGCAGCATCACTATCGCCTCCTCTGCGGCCCCGACCGAGCCGGAGAGCGAAAGCACCACCCCTGACGAGGGCAGCCCGTTCGACTTCTGGCTCCCGGGCCAGGAGAACCAGCAGGCGCCGACGACCAGCTCCTCCACGATCTCGCTCGCCGTAATTCAGACGGATGCCGCAATCAACCCCGGGAACTCCGGTGGTGCGCTGCTGAACGACGACGGCGAAGTGATCGGAATCAACGTCGCCATCGCGAGCGCGGGCGGCTCCAACGGATCCTCCGCCGCGGGAAGCATCGGCGTCGGCTTTGCGATTCCGGCAAACCTCGCCAAGCGTGTCTCGTCGGAAATCATCGAAAACGGCTCGGCGACCCATGGCCTGCTCGGCGCGTCGGTCGTCGACGTCACCGAGGACGCCGATCAGGCAGACAGCTCCACGGTCGGCGCCAGCGTCAAGGTGATCTCCCCGGGTGGGGCCGCGGAGGCCGCCGGGCTCAAGGTCGGGGATGTCATCACGGGCATCAACGAGGTTCCGGTCACCGGAAAAACCGACCTCACCGCACAGGTTCGGGCCCTCGCGGCTGGCGCCAAGGCGACAGTCTCCTACGTCCGCGACGGCAAGACCGGCTCCGCCGAAGTGACACTCGGCACGCTCGAATAGCACGATCAGTCGAGGGGCACGGGCACGCAGCCCGTGCCTCTCGTGCGTTAACGGGCGCGCTCACCACGGCTGGTAGGCTCGACATCCGCCCCAGCATGAGTATTGGACCACATGGCTTCGATGGCAGACGCTCTTCCCGGAGTCTCGTATGTAATGCCCGTGCTCAACGAGGGTCGCTACATCGAGATCGCCATTGCCACGGTTCTCAGCCAGGACTACGCCGGCGAGAAAGAGCTCATCCTCGCGCTCGGCCCGTCAACGGATGACACGGACGAGATCGTGATTCGGCTCGCCGCAGCCGACCCGCGCGTGACCTTCGTGCACAACCCCGAGACCGACATCCCGGTCGTGCTCAACCTCGCCATTCGCGCG
>JAODAY010000051.1 GCA_025463665.1 Microbacteriaceae bacterium | reverse complement strand
CGATATTCTTCGCCGTCTCGGGCATCGTCGGCCCATTCGCCGCCCGCCGGTTCGGCCTCGGGGGTGCCGTGCTCATCTCCGCAGTCGTGATGGTCGCGGGACACTTCGTGCGCGCGGCGTCGGGAAGCTTCGCGGTGCTGCTCGTCAGCACGGCGGTGACCCTGCTCGGCATGGGCGTGTGCAACGTGCTGCTGCCTCCCGTGGTCAAGCGCTACTTTCCCGACCGGATCGGCTGGGTCACCGCCCTCTACGCAACGATCATGTCGATCAGCACGGCCCTGCCGTCGCTTCTCGCCGTTCCGGTCAGCGACGCCCTGGGCTGGCGTTTCTCGCTGGCGATCTGGGGAGCGGTCGCCGCGACAGCGATCCTGCCGTGGGCCATGCTGCTCGCCCGTCACCGCCGCGACACCGCGGCGCGGACGCTCGATGAGGACCGCGAGGTCGACGTGCCCGAGCCCGCGCTCACCGCCCGTCTGTGGCGTTCGCCCATCGCGCTCGCGATCGCCGTGACCTTCTCGGTGTCATCGCTCAGCGCCTACGCGGCGTTCGCCTGGCTGCCGCAGATTCTCGTCGACATCGTGGGTGTCTCACCGGCGGCCGCGGGAACGATGCTGTCGGTCTTCGCGATCGCCGGCCTCCCCGCCTCGATCATCGCCCCGATACTTGTGGCGCGCCTGCGCAACTCGAGCGGCATCATCCTCGCCGGTGTGCTGTTCTTCGTGCTCGGCTACCTCGGACTGCTCGTGGTGCCAGACACGCTCACCGTGCTCTGGGTGCTGCTGATCGGTCTCGGACCCATCCTGTTCCCCGTCTGTCTCGTGCTCATCAACACCCGCACCCGCAGCCACGTCGGCGCCGTCGCGCTCAGCGGCTTCGCCCAGACCATCGGCTACACCATCGGCGCCACCGGCCCGCTCCTCGTCGGGGTACTGCACGAGATGAGCGGCGGGTGGACCGTGCCGCTGATCTTCCTTCTCATCACGACGCTCGCGGGAATAGTCGGTGCGGTCTTTCTCGCCCGGCCCGGCTTCGTCGAAGACGAACTCGACCGCGCCAGCGCCTGACGGAGAGCCCGCGCGCGACTGAGACTCGGCCTGAGGGCGTCGGGTCGTCCCGGGCGCCTCAGACGCTCGACACCATGCCCGACCGGTGCACGAGCGCGGCCGCGCCGATGAGCGGACCGGCGTCGGAGAGGGCGGAGGGAACGACCCGCACCTTCGTGACGAAGCCGAAGGTCACCCGCTCGGCGATGGCCTCCTCGATGAACAGGAAGAGGTCGGGCGTCACCCGCGAGAACCCGCCGCCGATCGCGACAAGCTCGAGGTCGGTGAGGGCCGTCGCGGAGGCGATTCCCTGCCCGATGGCGCGCCCCGACCTCTTGACTGCGGCGACGGCGACGACGTCGCCCGCCGCGTAGCTCGCGGCGAGGTCCTCGCCGGTCGCCCCGGTCCAGCCCTGTGTGCGGGCCCAGGCCACGGTCTTGGGTCCGGACGCGATTGCCTCGACGCACCCTGTGCCGCCGCACAGGCATGGGTCGTCGAACCCGCCCACCTCGACGTGGCCGATGTGCCCCGCATTGCCGGTCGGCCCGCCGATGGAGTTGCCCTCGAGAATGATCCCGCCACCGACGCCGGTCGAGACGATCATGCCCATGACGTTGTCGTAGCCGACGGCGGCCCCCACCCAGTGCTCGGCGAGCGCGATGCACTCGCCGTCCATGCGCATCGTGACCGGCACGCCCGGCACGGCGTCCACCACGAGCTGGCGCAGGGGAAAGTCGCGCCACACCGGGAGGTTGAGCGGGGAGGTAAGTCCCTTGCCGACACTCACCGGTCCGGCAGAGCCCACGCCGACGCCGAGGAGCCCCGCGCCGGTCGGGAGCGTCGCGAGCGTGTCGGCGATCACCGCGCGCACGCTGGCCGCGAGCTCATCCGAGGTGGAGTCGGCACCGGTCGGGCGGCGAAACCGGGTGCCCGCGAGAACGGCGCCCCGCGCGTCGACGAGCGCCGCCTCCGCCTTCGTGCCGCCGATGTCCACGGCGAGGGCGAGCGAGTCGGTGGTGCCGGGCGGAGCTGTCGCAGTCATACCGATGATTCTATGGTCGAGCCCGAGGGCCCTCGCAGCGCGCGGGCGTAGCGTGGCGGCATGACGACACGCGTATTGGTGACGGGCGCAACCGGATACATCGGTGGAAGGCTGGTGCCGAAACTGGTGGAGGCGGGCTACGACGTGCGGGTGTCCGCACGCAATCCCGCCCGTCTGCGGGACTACCCGTGGGCAGGCGGCGTCGAGATCGTCACGGCGGATCTCACCGTCGCCGAGGACGTCACGGCGGCGGTCGAGGGAATCGACGTGGTGTATTACCTCGTGCACGCGATGAGTGCGGGTGGCGACTTCGAACGATCGGAGCAGCGTGCCGCCACGACCGTGGCGGCGGCCGCGGCATCCGCCGGCGTGTCTCGAATCGTCTATCTCGGCGGGCTCCACCCCGACGGCGAACTCAGCCCGCACCTGCGCTCGCGGGCCGAGGTCGGGCGCATCCTCATCGAGTCGGGGGTGCCGACAGTCGCGTTGCAGGCCGGTGTGGTCATCGGCTCAGGGTCGGCGTCGTTCGAGATGATCCGGCACCTCACCGAGGTGCTGCCGTACATGCCCGCACCGCGCTGGGTGCGCAACTTCATCCAGCCGATCGCGGTGCGCGACGTGCTGCACTACCTCGTGCGGGCCGCCGAGCTCGCCCCGGAGGTCAACCGCACCTTCGACATCGGCGGGCCGGATGTGCTGCGCTACGGCCAGATGATGAACGGCTACGCCCTCGAGGCCGGACTCAAGCAGCGCCCGATCGCCTCGCTCCCGGTCTTCACGCCGTGGCTCGCATCGCAGTGGGTCAACCTCGTGACGCCGATTCCGCGGGCGCTCGCTGTGCCCATCATCGCCTCGCTGCAGTACGACTGCGTCGTGCGCGAACACGACATCGACGACTACATTTCGGAGCCGGAGGGCGGGCTCACCGGCTACCGGCGGGCCGTCAGCCTCGCGCTCGGCAAGGAACGCGCAGGCGAGGTGGAGACGAGCTGGCAGGACTCCTCGGTCTTCGGCGCCCCGAGCGACCCGCTGCCGAGCGACCCTGAGTGGTCGGGGCACACCGTCTACACCGACGACCGCGAGATCCACACGAGCGCCGAGCCGGAGAACCTGTGGCGCGTGGTCGAGGGAATCGGCGGGGAGAACGGCTGGTACTCGTTTCCGCTCGCCTGGGCCGCTCGCGGCTGGGCGGACAAGCTGGTCGGCGGCGTGGGGCTCCGCCGCGGCAGGCGCAACGCCTCGCAGCTGGGCATCGGCGAGGCGCTCGACTGGTGGCGCGTCGAAGCGCTCGAGCGCGGGCGTTTCCTGCGGCTGCGCGCCGAGATGCGGGTGCCCGGTCCCGCCTGGCTCGAGCTCACCGTCACGCCGGAGGGCGAGGGCTCGCTCTACCGGCAACGGGCGGTGTTCTTTCCGCGCGGACTCGGCGGCAGGCTCTACTGGTTCTCGATCCTGCCGTTCCACGGCGTGATCTTCGCCGGAATGGCGCGCCGCATCACCCTCGAGGCCGAGAAGGCCGGAGCGGAGAAAACGGGCGCCGGGAAGGCAGGCGCCGGGAAGGCAGGAAACGGGAAGACCGGGTCCGCCCGCGACGGGGCGGCAGCCGTCACCGCGCGCGGATGACCGTCTCGTAGAAGTCGATGCCGCGCAGCCAGGTGGCGACGTGGACGCGCTCGTTCCTGGCGTGCAGCGTTCTTCGCTCCTCCGTCGACATCTCGAACGGGCTGAACCGGTAGACGTGATCGCTGATGCGCGTGAAGTGCCTGCCGTCGCTCGCGCCGAGCATCACGTATGGGGTGACGATCACCCCGTCGTATGTCTCGCCGACGGCGCGCGTGAGCAGTTCCCACGCCTCGCCGGTGGTCGGCGACACGGGGGAGGGTTCCGAGGGATGCAGCGCCTCGATCTCAACGGCGCTGTCACGGATCGCTCTCCGCACGTGCCGGATCGCCCGGGCGAGCGACGACCCGACGGCCACCCGAAGGTTGACCGTGGCGACGGCGCTCTCGGCGAGCGCGTTTGAGGCCTCGCTTCCCCGCAGCTGGGTGACGGCCTGCGTCGTGCGAATGATGGCGTTGGTCTCGTCGCTCAGCCGCGAGAAGAGCACGAGGAGCAGCGGCCCCGTCACCCGCGCGTGGCTGAACGCCCATCCCACCGGGCCCGTCGCGTGGGCGCCGACGGTGCGGATCATCTCCCGGTTCGTCGCGGAGAAGCGCGCGGGAAACGGCCGCGAGTTCAGCCGCACGATGGCGCGCGCGAGCCGGGCGGTCGCGGTCAGTCGCGGGGGAGTCGATGCGTGCCCGCCGCTCTGCTCCACCCTGAGGCGCAGGGTCGTGATGCCCTTCTCGCTCACCCCGATGACGGCGACCGGCCGGGTGACGCCCGGAAAGACGCCCTCGACGATCGCCCCGCCCTCATCGAGCACAAGACCGGGGCGGATGCCACGGCGCTCGAGCTCGTCGACGATCGCGCTCGCGCCCCCACCCGAGGTCTCCTCGTTGTGACCGAAGCTGAGGTAGAGATCCGCCGCGGGCCGGAATCCGCTCAGGACGAGCGCCTCGACTGCCTCGAGGATGCTCACGAGCGCACCCTTGTCGTCGAGCGTTCCGCGGCCCCAGACCACCGCGTCCGCTCCCACGCCCACGAGCCGCGCCGCGAACGGCGGGTGCTCCCAGCCCTCCTCCGTCGCCGCGACGACGTCGTAGTGGGCCATGAGCACGGTGACAGTGCCGGTGCCGGTGCCCGTGCCCGTGCCCGCCCAGCGGTACAACAGGGAGTGGCCGGCGACAACCTCCAGCTCGAGGGCGGCGTGCAGGGCGGGGTAGAGCGCCGGGAGCGTGTCGAGGAACTCCCGGAAGCGCGGCCAGTCGGTCTCGGTCTCGTCGAGCCGCGACACCGTAGGGATGCGCAGGAGGCGCTGCAGGCGGGCAACGGAGGCCGCGGCATCCGGCCGAGTAGTCGTCATGCCCTGCACTCTAGGGCACCGGCACACGGGCCCACGCGGGCGACCTGCGGGAGCACGACTAAGATAGACCGATGAAGAAAAACGGTGGCGGAGAGGTCCAGGCGGTGCCGTCGTCTTGGCCACGCATCATGTCGCGTGGCGACGTCGTGCTGTTCAAGGGGCAGCTGACTCTCGTCAACGACCGTTTCACCCCGCTCGAGTCGATGATCGACGACCTGTTGTTCGTGCGCACCGTGCTTGAGTCCTCCGCCTTCGAATACCTCCTCGTGCGCGGAAACGACGCGCGCCCAGTCATCGCGGTGAACTGGGAGCAGCGCTCCGCGATCCAAGAGGCCCTCGCCCTCGCGATGGTTGCCGAGCCGTTCTATTCGAAGACCGTGGATCCCACTGCCGGCCCCGCACTCGTGGTCGCCGACGGCCGGCTCTCGGCCGACGACGAGGCCCGCGTCGTGCGCCTATACCGGCCCCGCGTCGAGCCTCTCGGACAGTTGCGCTACGGCGCCGCGACGGGCGTGCAGCTCGAGTTCTGGTCGTTCGGCGAGGAGGAGATACTCGCGC
>JAODAY010000049.1 GCA_025463665.1 Microbacteriaceae bacterium | reverse complement strand
CGATATTCTTGACGCATGGTTGAAAATGGTCTCGTCTTCGGTGTCGTCACCATCATCACCATCGTCATCGCCCGCGTCTTCAGCAAGAGGCTGGGCGTCGCGTCGCCGTTGATTCTCATTCTCGTGGGGTTCGGCTACAGCTACATTCCCGGCGCCCCGACCATGATTCCGCACGAGATCGTGCTCGTCGGCCTGCTGCCGCCCATCCTGTACGCCGCAGCGATCAACGTGCCCGTCGTCGACTTCCGTCGCAACATCACGACCATTTCGGCGCTGAGCGTCGCACTCGTGCTCGTCACCGCGTTCGGCACGGGCGTCATATTGTGGCTGCTCTTCCCCGATCTCTCCCTCGCGGGCGGCGTTGCCCTCGGCGCCGTCATCAGCCCCACCGATGCGGTCGCGGCGACCGCGCTCGGCAAGAAGCTCGGCCTGCCTCCCCGACTCGTGACCATTCTCGAGGGGGAGAGCCTTGTCAACGACGCCACCGCCCTCGTGCTGCTGCGCTCGGCAATCTTGGCCGTGAGCGGTGCTGTGACCTTCTGGGGCGTCATCGGGGACTTCGCCTTCGCCGTGTCCGTCGCGGTGCTCGTCGGGCTCGCGGTCGGGTTCGTGACCGTGTGGGTGCGCTCGCGCCTGAGCGACCCCGTGCTCGACACGGCGATCTCCCTCACCGTGCCGTTCATCGCCTTCATCCCGGCCGAGGCGATCGGCGCGAGCGGCGTGCTTGCGGTGGTGGCCGCCGGTCTCTACTCGGGACACAGCAGCGCGGGCAAGTTCTCGGCGCAGTCGCGCATCAGCGAGAAGATTAACTGGCGCACGATCCAGTTCGTTCTCGAGAACGGCGTATTCCTGCTCATGGGCGTCGAGATCAGCGCGATCATCGCCGACGTGCACGATCAGGACCTCAGCGTCGGCAGGGCCGTGCTCTACGGGCTGCTCATGGTCGTCATCGTCATCGTCATCCGCTTCCTCTTCATCGGGCCGCTGATCCTCGCGCTCCGCAGGCAGGGGGAACTCCAGGTGCGGCGGCTCAGGCGCGTGCGCGTCATCCTCGACGGGCTCCGTCACCGGCCGGACCAGGACGAGAAGGCGGCGCGCCGGCAGGAGCGGGCGGAACGCGTCTTCCAGCGGCGGGAAGGCGACGTCAAACAGATGCGGGCCGAGGGGCTCGGGCTGCGTGGAGGGGCGATCCTCGGCTGGTCGGGAATGCGCGGCGTCGTCACGCTCGCCGCGGCGCAGTCGCTGCCCGAAGACGGGTCGGTACCCTACAGGTCGCAGCTCGTGCTCATCGCCTTCACCGTCGCGGTGGTGACGCTGCTGGTGCAGGGGAGCACGCTGCCCTTCGTGATCACGCTCAGCGGCATCCGTGGTTCTGACCGCACCGCCGACCGTCGCGAGCTCGCGGAACTGCTCGAAGAGATGGGACAGGCGGGCGTCGCCGCACTCGAGGACGACAAGTCGGAGGCGGCGCGGGGTTTTGCGGTCGACGGTGGCGTCATCGACCGGGTGCGTCGGGAGACTCTCGGTGCCGCCGAGTCGGCATGGGAGCGGGCGAAGTTCGGCACGACGGATGCCGGCATCGCGAAGTCGCCCAATCAGCAGTATCGGCTGCTGCGTCGCGAGGTGCTGCAGGCGGAGCGCGAGGCGCTGCTCGACGCGCGCTCCTCCGGGAGCTACCCGTCGCGGATTCTCGCCAGGGCGCAGACGATGCTCGATCTGGAAGAGACCAGGCTCGAACACCTCGACAATCCCAGCGGCAGCTAGTCTGGCATCATGCCTCGTTCGAACCGTCCCCGTGGGAAGCCGAGGGACGACGAAGACGGTTTCGACCCTGACCGCGCGCTTGTCGGCCGCCGGCGCACGCAGGACAAGCGCGATGGATCGTGGAACGTGCAGGCGATCTCCGCCGCCTCGGCGACGAAGACCTACACCTGCCCCGGCTGCCGGTTACCCATCACCCCCGGCACCGCCCACACGGTGGCCTGGCGCGCAGACGGCTTGATGGGCGAGGCAGACGACGTAGCGGCGCGGCGCCACTGGCACCTGCATTGCTGGAAGATCAAGGCGTGAGGAGCCGAAAGAATGAGTGAACCTGTCGTGATCCGCAGCGGCGTCGAGCTGCCCGCCCGCCGCGAAGAGATCGAGCTGCACACGAGTGACGGGCTTACCCTCGTTGGGGAGTTGTCGCTGCCGCTGGACAGGGAACCGGTCGCGACCATCGTGGCGTTGCATCCGCTGCCCACCGCCGGCGGCTTCATGGACTCGCACATCATCCGGAAGGCCGCGGCGCGACTGCCTGCCCTCGCCGACCTCGCGGTGCTGCGCTTCAACTTTCGCGGGGTGTCCTCTCCCCGCGGAACGTCGGACGGCCAGTTCGGCGACGGCGTCGAGGAAGAACACGATCTCGCCGCTGCCATGGCCTTCGTCGCCGAACGCGGACTGCCCCACCCGTGGATCGTCGGCTGGTCGTTCGGCACCGAGGTCGCCCTGAAGTTCGGCCTCGAGCAGCCGATCGACGGCGCAATCCTGCTCTCCCCGCCGCTGCACCGCACGACCCCCGACGAGGTCGCCGCGTGGGCCGCGAGCGACAAGAAACTCATCGCGCTCATTCCCGAACTCGACGACTTTCTGCGGCCGACCGAGGCGGAAGAGAAGTTCTCCTCGGTGCCCGAGATCGACCTCGTGCGCGTCGAGGGTGGCAGGCACCTGTGGGTCGGCGAGACGCAGACGGCGCGGGTGCTCAACGAGATCGTCGAGCGGCTCAACCCCGCCGCGGCACCCCTGCCGACGACCTGGAACGGCTGAGCTAGAGCGCGTTCTGCCTCGGCACGAGTACTTCCTTGATGATGAGCTGCACCGCAGCCGCGACGGGGATCGCGATGAGGGCGCCGAGGATGCCCAGGAGAGTTCCGCCGACGAGCGCGGCGATGACGACCACGACGCCGGGCACCTTGACCGCACGCGCCATGATGCGCGGGCTCACGAAGTAGGCCTCCACCTGCATGTAGACGACATAGTAGATGGCGACCGCCACCACCTGCCAGCCGACACCGTTGAAGAGCAGCACGCTGAGCGTGATGATGACCGACGCCGAGAGGGTGCCCACGAGCGGGATGAGTGAGCCGAGGAACGCGATGAACGCGAGCAGCACGGAGTACTTCACCTGGAAGATGAAGGTGAGCACG
>JAODAY010000020.1 GCA_025463665.1 Microbacteriaceae bacterium | reverse complement strand
TTGCCGCTCGGCGGGCTCTTCGACTTGAAGTGGTTGGCGACGACGGTCACGATCTTGCCGCCGGTCACACTCTCGAAGGTCTGCGCGATCGGCTCGCGGGCGATGTCCCACACCGTCTCGTCGACGGCGGTGAGGCTGTCGCCGACCGGAGTGACGGTGGCCGGCTTGTAGATGATCGCGTTGGTGATGTAGTCGGTGATCGCGGCGTCGAGCAGCGGGGCCGGGGTGGGCACGTACGCCCAGGTTCCGGGTGCGCTCGCCGCGTTGAGGGCCGAAATGAGGTTGGCGAGCGCCTCATCGGCCGGCTCCCCGAGCTTGACCGAATTCTCGATCTCCATGAGCCCGACCACGTCGGCACCGAGCGCGTTTATGGCAGCGACGATCTTCGACTGCTGCATGAGAAAGTCGGCCTCGTCGTCAGCCCCGCGGGCCTCGCCGCCGAAGGTGGTGAAGTAGTTGAAGACGTTGAAGGATGCCGCGGTGATGTCGCCACCGACGGCCTCGGGTGCGGTGGTGCGTGGGTTGAGCGGCTCGAATGTCGGCTCGAGTGCGGCGTAGTCGGCGGGCGAGGTGTCGCTGAGTGGACGCTGCGGCTGCAGGCGCCAGTCGTCGAACCCCCAGCCGAGGATCATGCCGGCGGCGGGGGCGACGAACGTGTCGCCGTTGCGCACGACGGTGTCGGCGGCGAAGTACGGCTGCTCGCCGGGGTGTGCCGCATTCGAGACCTGGATGCTGTAGCCGTCGTCGACGATGAGACGGTTGGCGCGGTTCGCGGCGGCGATGGCCGCGGCATCCGCACCGGCGTCCGTCGTCTCGGTCGCCTTGACGGCGAGCTCGCCGGCGTTGAGCCAGAGAGTGCCGAAATTGAAGAGCTGGTGACTCGAGCTGAGGTATGCGGCTTCCGGCGTGACGAGCATGCCCTCGAAGGCCTCGCGGGCGACGCCCACGGCAGCATTCGGCAGCACGGTCGGAGTGACGGTCGCTGAGGCGCCAGAAGCGACGAGTTCGTACGCCGTGGCATCCGTCGCGCTGATCTGGGTCTGACCGTTGAACTCGCTCGTTGCGCCCGTGACGCGCACGAGATCGCCGAGGCCCACGGCGGGGTCTGCGGCGGCCGAGAAGACGAAGATGCCGTCGGAGCGGCCGGGAGTAGCGTCGGTCGCTCCCCCCGAGCCGGCGGTCTGCAGGTAGAAGCCGCGGTAACCACTGCCGGTCGACGCCCGATAGTCGCCGGTGATCACGCCCTCGACGGTGACGACCTGGCCGGCGAGCGGCGTGGCCTGCGCGTCGCCCTGCACGTCGGCGATCGTCGCGGTGACCGGAGCCGCGAAGGCGGCGGGAGCGCTCAGTGCGGAGAATCCGAGGGCGGCCGCCGTGACCCCCGCTATGGCGGCGAATCGGCCGATGCGGCGGGAGCGAGCGGGATTCGGCATCGACATGGAGTACTCCTACGTAAGGAAACCTGTGCCCCGGTCAGGGGTCACCCTGAGCTTATGCACGGGCACCGACACGTGTCGAGTGAATCACGGAATGGCCACCTGACCGGCCGCGCGGACGACAGCGTTGGATAACACGGGTGCCCTGTTTTGCTCTACCCGTTGCTTCGCGCTGGGCGCCGCGTATGGTTGTGCTTCATCGGCACCCGAAGCCGATTTAGGAGGCACCCCCGTGGCGTGCACGCAGGTTGAATTCGTCGCCCGTTCCGTCAGTCACCGGCCGTCATCGCCGGTTCGTCGCTGGCATGGGGGGTCATCATGCGAGTAGCGATAGTCGGCGCGACCGGCATCATCGGCTCGGCACTCCGACGTCGGCTGCGGGATGAACCGCAAGTGACGTCCATTCTCGGCATTTCCCGCTCGATTCCGACGGGCAACGACCCGGACGGCCGTGTCGAGTGGCGACGCGTCGACATCGGCATGAGCGACGCACGGTCTGTACTGGCCGAAGCATTCACGGGCGTCGACGTCGTCATCAATGTCGCCGCTCTGGCTCGGCCGGCCCACGGAGAGGCTGAGGTGCACCGGACCAACGTGCGCGGAACCGCGCACGTGCTCGGTGCTGTTGCCGACGCTGGCGTTCCACACGTCGTCGCCGCGTCGTCCGTCGGGGCGTACAGTTCCGACCCGGAACGCCCGTGCGTCGACGAGAACTGGCCGACCGACGGGTCGTCTGCCGCGCCACCGGCGAGCGAGAACGCCGCCGTGGAGAGCATGCTCGACACCTTCACGGCGCGATTTCCCTCCGTCGTGGTGAGCCGGGTGCGCTCCGGCCCGGTATTGGCACACGCGAACGCCGCCGAACTCGAGTATCTCGTCTTCGGTCCTCGAACACTCGCGCCCACCTCGCCGGCTCGTGTCGGCCGCGGTTCACGCGCACGAGTTCTCGTGCAACCCGTTCTCGTCGACGACATGGCTGACGCCTACTGGCGGATCATCTCCATACGGGCCCCGGGGGCGTTCAATATAGCAACACGAGACGTCGTCGACCTTACCGACCGCGCGCACGCCCTGGGCGTCGTCTCTGCGGTCGGAATACCCGACATTCTTGTGCGTCTCATCGCGAGACCACCACGTGCAGCGTCGGTCGGCTGGCTCGACATCGCGACACACAGTCCGATCATGTCCGTGGATCGCGCGCGTACCGTGCTCGGCTGGACCGCAACGCCCGCGACCGTGACACCGGAATTCGCGCACGAAAGGTAGGCGCGGAAGGGCTCAGCGGGGCGAAGTGATTGTGTTCACGCGCGGTGACGATGTGGCTTCGATCGTCGCTTCGACCGCCTCTATGTAGGCGTCGCAGACGTCGCTCCAGGAGTAGAGATCGACGGCACGACGCTGGCCGTGCGTGCTGATTTCTTCCTGAAGCGCGACGTCGGCCATCACCCGTTGCACAGCGGTCACGATGCTCGACGCGTCGGGCTGAGCGTACAGCGCGGCGTCAGCAAGCACCTCGCGGTTGTACACGGTGTCCCTCGCGACAATCGGAGCGGCACTCGCCATGGCTTGGACGAGGGCTGGGTTGGTGCCCCCGACGCTGTGGCCGTGGAAGTACGCTCCGGCGTGCTGCCACAGCGAGTGCAGTTCTGCGTCGTTGCTGACGTGGCCGAGCACATGCACGCTGTCACGCTTGGCGGCGAGTTCGCGCAGTCGCGTGTCGTACTCGGAGCCGTATGCAGAGGTTCCGACGATGACGACGTCCATGGTGAGGCTCAATACTTCAGCAGCCTCGAGAAACTCGGCCACGGAGTTCTCCGGCACTAGACGGGCGACGAACAGCACGTACTTGCGGTGCTGGAGTCCCGGGCGCACCGGCAGAACCGCCTCGACGTCTCCGCCGTAGGGGATGAACCGACCGTCCCGCTTGAACTCCGTCTTCCAGCGACGTGCGATTTCAACGGAGTCGTAGACGAGTTCGGTACCGAACCAGCCCGTGAAGCGCGCGCCCGTCTTGAAGACGAACTTCGCGAGGCGCCCCCACTTCGCGCGTTCCCACTCCATTCCATCGACATTGATGACGGTCGGAATCCGCATGATCTTCAGCAGCGGCAACCAGAACCCGTTGGCAACGTTCATGACGAGCACGACGTCGGGCTTGCGGCGCATGGCGTCGAGGGTAGCCGTCAGGCCGTACGAGATCGTACTGAGCGCCTTCTTGTCCATGCCGTGCGTGATGATGCTGCGCACGCGCGGATCGCGCTCCGGGTCGTTGGTCTTGATCGAATTGGGTCGCCCGTACACGGTGACGTCCCATCCCTCATCGGCGAGGTACGGTGCGAGCTTGCGCACCGCGGTCTCGAATCCGCCGTAGTAGCTGGGGTACCCTCGCGTGCCCAGGATTGCGATGGAACGCGTCATGTGTCAGCCTCCAGGCTCATAGAAAGTGGGCTGAGCGAGTTCGACTCGAGCTCCGCAATGCCCGCACCCGTTCGTCATGATGCGATCGGGATGCGTTCCAACGCGACAACCTCGGCGTCTGGTGTGAAAAAATACGCTTACTGATGTCGGGTTTCAGCCTATACGACAGCCCGATAAACCGAAAACTTGCGGTAAGCCGCCCCGCGCCCCGGAGAGCGCAGACCGCCCACGCGCTGCTCGGTTCTAGTACGCGCCGCGGTTCTCGAGCACGGCCTTGACCGTGCGCCACATGATCACGATGTCGCCCGTGAGGGTCCAGTTCTCGACGTAGTACAGATCGAGTCGCACGCCGTCTTCCCAGCGAAGGTCGGATCGCCCGTTGGTCTGCCAGGGGCCGGTGATTCCGGGTTTTACGAGCAACCGGCGGCGCACGTCGGGCTCGTACTGCTCGACCTCGCTGGGCAGGGGCGGACGCGGGCCGACGATCGACATCTCGCCACGCAACACGTTGAACAGCTGAGGGAGTTCGTCGATGCTGTAGCGGCGAAGGAAGCTGCCCACCCGAGTGATGCGCGGGTCGGAGCGGAGCTTGAACAACGGCCCGCTGCCCTCGTTGGACGCCCTGAGGTCTGCGAGGCGGGCTTCTGCGTCGACGACCATGGTGCGGAACTTGTAGATGGAGAAGACCTCCCCATTCAGCCCGACCCGCGGCTGGCGGAACAGCACGGGTCCGTCGCTCGAGAAGCGCACGAGTGCGGCGACGACGAGCAGCAGCGGCGAAATGAGGATCGTGCCGAAGAGGGCGGAGCTGAAGTCGAATATCGTCTTCGCCGTGTGCTTGCTCCCCTCATAGCGGGGCACCTCGACGTGGATGAGCGGGAGTCCGGCGAATGGACGCGTGTGAATGCGCGGGCCTGCCGTGTCGAGGAGGGACGGCGCGACGATGAATTCCACGCGCGTCGACTCGAGTGACCAACCGATGCGCTTGACGACGTCTGGGGACAGGTGGTCGGAACTGGTCAGAATGACGGTGTCTGCGTCGATGCCCTTGACCGCAGCGGCGACATCCGAAATGTCGCCGATCACGGGAAGCCCGAAGACTGTGTCTGAACCCATCTGCCCCTTGGGCAGGCACGCGCCGACGGCGCTGTAACCCGCGAACGGATATCGCTTCAGGAGATCGACAATGTGACCGACGCTCGACGCGGAGCCGACGAGAACGGCAGTGGAGAGATACTGGTTCGCCTTGCGCTTGCGCACGAGCCACCGGCGCCACAACCATCGGGAAGCGATGAGCGCGACTAGCCCGAGCGGTAGCGCTGTGACCAGATAGCCGCGGGCCAGATCGAGCCGGAACAGCAGCGACGCGATGGCCACGAGCCCGAACAGGCGGAGCGTTGCATCCGCGATTCTCTTGTATTCCATTGTGCCGATGCCGACGACGCGGCCGTCACGAGTCCCGTAGCCGGAGAGCATCAGCATCCATACGACGATGAGGATGATAGAGAACGAGGAGTAGTTGATCGCCGGAAGGAGGGTGCGATCCATCGAGACCGCAGCGGGGCGTAGACCGAACCAGAGAACCTGGGATCCGAGGACTATGACAATGACGATGACGAGGTCTGAGAACACCAGTCGCATGGCGTACTTGTCGGCCCAGCCGCTTCGCAGGCCCTTGACCGTAGGCTGAGGCACCGTCGCAACGGACGTGTTCTCGGAACGATCGCTCATTCGGTCGTCGGAACCATCAGCAATAGTCATAGACCCCCCATGCCGATCACCGAGTGAATGTCACTTCTTAGGGCGATGGACATTTGCTACTCTAGCGCGCGTCTGTGGAAGCAAGGCGCGTTGCGGCAGCCGGATGATGCCGGTGACTAACGGAGCTTTTCGCACGTTGACGTGCACGACCCGGCGGGTACCCCGCTGACCGGGTTTTTAGACATAATCTGACGCTACGAGCGGAGCATACCCATGACGCAGCGCGGTTCCACATCTCGTGAAACAAATGCCGTCGGTACCGGCGCGCTCCGCCCCCCGCCCGCACCGAGCCACGCCCGCGAGTGGATCGTGCTCGTCATGCTCGGCGCGTATGCCTTGATCGTCGCGCTCGCGACGCTGACGCCGACCCCTCTTGATCAAGGATTCGAGTCATCGGTCGACAGGGTGCTGGCGGTGTTGCACCGCCACGGCGTGCCCGACTGGTTCGGCTACAACACCCTCGAGTTCTCGGCCAACATCGTCATGTTCGTGCCGCTCGCGTTTCTCATCTCGCTCCTGATGCCATTCCGATGGTGGTGGCTTGCCTTCTTAGCCGCACCTGCGCTGTCCGTCGCGATCGAGCTGACCCAGCACGCCCTCCTTGACGCCCGATTCGCAACGGCGAATGACGTCATAGCCAACTCCACCGGAGCGGTCATCGGCACCCTCCTGGCTCACGCGCTGAGGAGTGTCGTGCGGGCGCGTGACAAGAAGGTCGTGGCTCTCGCCCTGTGGAGAGAGCATGCCCGGATGACGGGTGTCGCCAGGTAGCGCTCGTCGAAGCTCGTGCCGACGGCTAGTGACCGGCGTCAACCGGCCTACTGCACCGGCACCTGATACTGGCTGAGCGTGTCGTTGCGGAAGTGTTCCTTGATGACGGCGACCCGGTCCCAGTCCACGTTCACGACCGACTGCGTGCCTTGCATTCCCGTGCCGACGGTCGGCATGGTGAAGAAGGTCACGTCCTCCATGCGGATGTTGCGCAACTCCACACCGAGGCCCGCCGCGTATGCGGACGTGAAGTCACGGTCGACCGTGAGGAACGGCGCGATCGACGCCACCAGGCTATTGATGGTCACCGGGTTGGTCAGCGTCTCGGCGCTCAGGACCTCCCGCATGACTCCCTTGATGTAGATCTGCTGGTTGCGCACGCGCTGGTAATCGCCGTCGTTGAAGGCGTAGCGTTCGCGCACGAATGCCAGCGCCTCGTCGCCGTCCAATGTGTTCGGGCCGAGGGGAAACGTCTTTCCGGGCATGTGGTACGACGTGAAGGCAACCGGGTTGTCGATGTCGACGCCACCGAGAGCATCAGTGATCCCCTTGAATCCTTCGAAGTCGACAATGGCGACGCGATCGATCCGCGAGCCGATGAGCCCTTCGATGGTCTGAACCGCGAGTGGCACTCCCCCATAGGCGAGAGCGGCGTTCATCTTGTCCATGCCGCGGCCGGGAATGTCTACCCAGCTGTCTCGCATGATCGACATGACGTGGATGCTGCTGCGATCAGCGGAGATGTGCACCACCATCATGCTGTCGGAGCGGGTTCCCCCGATGTCGTCGATGTCGTCGGAGATGTCCGAGC
>JAODAY010000016.1 GCA_025463665.1 Microbacteriaceae bacterium | reverse complement strand
CCCGGCCGAGACCTCCTTGTTGCGTCTGCGGGAGAACAGCCCGCCGGGTCGCCACGCCGCGATGAACGACTGCACGGCCGAGACCGCTTCAGTCTGCGACGGGTAGTTGAGGTCGGGCCGGTAGCTGTCGATGGTCGCCGTGGCGAACTGGCGGGGCGGCACAAGGTGGTCGACCATCTGCTCCCCCGTGAGGGTGGGGAGGCGGTCTGCGAGGTGCTCGGTGTGACGGTGCGCGTCGGGACTCATGGCCGCCTAATTTGTGTCGAAGTCTTACAGTTGCAACCCCGCCCATACCGGGAGTGCGTATGGTCGTATCCGGGCATCGAGCTTTCAGCCTATTCGCTCATGCCCCGCGGAACGTTCGCGCAGACTGCACCCCCAGGAGGTATACATGGCCGTCGAGGTCGACACAACGCCCAAGTTCGCTGAATACGCTCACCCCGAGCGCCTCGTCAGCGCGGAGTGGGTCGAGGCCCATCTGGACACCCCCGGTGTCGTCGTCGTCGAGTCGGACGAAGACGTACTCCTCTACGAGACCGGACACATTCGCGGCGCAGTGAAGATCGACTGGCACACCGACCTCAACGACCCCGTCGAGCGTGACTACATCGACGGTGCCGAATTCGCAGATCTGCTCGGGCGAAAGGGCATCTCACGCGATAGCACGGTCGTCATCTACGGCGACAAGAACAACTGGTGGGCGGCATACGCCCTCTGGGTCTTCACCCTGTTCGGCCACGATGACGTTCGGCTGCTCGACGGCGGTCGAGCCAAGTGGGAGGCGGACGGCCGCGAGTACACCACCGCCGCAGAGTCGGCCGAGTCCGTCGAATACCCCGTCGTCGAACGCGACGACGCGGCGATCCGCGCCTTCAAAGAGGACGTGCTCGCCCACTTCGGCAACCCCCTCATCGACGTGCGTTCGCCCGAGGAATACAGTGGCGCCCGCACCACGGCACCCGCGTATCCCGAGGAGGGAGCGCTGCGTGCCGGCCACATCCCGACGGCGATGAGTGTGCCGTGGGGCAAGGCAGCAGCAGACGACGGCACGTTCCGCACACTCGACGAGCTCAACGCGTTGTACCGCGACGGCGCGGGTCTCACCGACGGTGATAACGTGATTGCATATTGCCGGATCGGTGAGCGCTCGGCACACACGTGGTTCGTGCTCACCCACCTGCTGGGCTTCGAAGGGGTTCGCAACTATGACGGTTCATGGACCGAATGGGGCAGCGCGGTGCGCGTTCCCATCGTCAGGGGCACTGAGCCCGGCGACGTCCCCGCCGCTCGGTGACGGCGACGCCGCGGAAGCGGGTCTCCGATGACTGACCTGCTTCCCGGCGAACTCGAGACGATCAGGACGGATTTCCGCGAGCTCGGTCTCAAGGACCGCCTGCAGCTGCTCCTCGAGTTCTCCAACGAACTTCCGGAGCTCCCCGCGCACTATCTCGAGCACCCCGACCTGCTCGAACGGGTCGAGGAATGCCAGTCGCCCGTCTTCATCTTCGTCGACATCGACGAGGAGAACATCGTGCATCTCTACGCCACCGCCCCCAGGGAGTCCCCGACCACCCGGGGTTTCGCATCCATTCTCGTGCAAGGCCTCAAGGGGCTCACCGTCGACCAGGTGCTCGGCGTGCCAGACGACTACCCGCAGGACCTCGGGCTGACCGAGGCGGTGAGCCCACTGCGCATCAGGGGCATGACGGCGCTGCTGGGCCGCACCAAGCGCCAGATCCGCGAGAAACTCGCCGCGTGATTCTCACTCGGATCTTTCCGGGCACCGCAGAGGTCGTCGATCTGGATGCCGCGGCGAGCCGTGATCGTCTGCTGGAGTTCTACCGGCCGCCCTCACTGCCGTGGCTGCGTCTCAACCTCATCACGAGCGTCAGCGGCAGCGCGGGCGGCAGTGACGGAACGTCGGAGACGCTCAGCAACCCCGCCGACCGACGCCTGCTCGGCGTGATCCGGGAGCTCGCCGACGTAGTCATCATCGGCGCCGAGAGCCTCCGGCGGGAGGGTTACGTCGTTCCCGCTCGCTCACGCCTCGCCGTCGTCACGTCGAGCGGCGACCTCACCGGGCACAAGATCAGTGGCGACGTGCATCCCAGCAGGCTTCTCGTTCTCTGCCCGGCCTCGGCGGTCGACCGCGTGCGAGAGACGCTGGGCGCCGTCACCGCGGAGGTCGTCGTCGTGCCTGACGTCGGCGGGCGGCTGCAGATGACCGACGTGCTCGAGACGCTGCGGCATGCCGGCCACGATTCGATCGTCTGCGAGGGCGGTCCGCGTCTCGCGGCGCAGTTCGTCGCCGCCGGCCTCGTCGACGAGGCGTGCCTGTCGACGAGCCCGACGATCGGAGGCTCGCCCCTGCCCCTGCTCGCCGGCGGTGAGATCGAGACCAGGCGCCTCAGCCTGGGTCAGCTGCTGGTCGACGATCGGAGCGGCCTGTATGCCCGCTGGTTTGTGACCCCAGACGAGACAGCCACGTCGTGATGGCGAGGTTCCACCGGGCGGCGTCGTAGTTCCACAGTCGGGTGTGCCGCGCCACCTGGAACGTTTCGAAACTGACGATGTCCGGCCGCGCGGCCGCGAGCTGGTGTGACGGACCGCTCGGAACGTAGCCGTCGTCGTCGCTGTGCATGAGCAGCACCGGAGAGCTGAGTTCCCCCGCGCGGGACACGAAATCGAGCCGCGCCAGGTCGATCGACTCGGACTGCCCGGTGAGGCGACGACCCCAGGTGTTGCCGATGACGGCAAGCACGGCGTGGCTCGCCGCAGGGGGCAGCCTCATCTCCGAACCCTGGAACCCGAGAACGCTCGCCCAGTCGAGCACCGGGGAGTCGAGAACTATGCCCCGCACGACGCTGGCGTACGCCGACCTCGTCGCGGCCTGGAGCACTATCGCACCGCCCATCGACCAGCCCATGAGCACGATGTCGGTCGC
>JAODAY010000097.1 GCA_025463665.1 Microbacteriaceae bacterium | reverse complement strand
TGCATCGTGCAGCGAGCGCACCATGCCCTTGAACTCCTGCACCGGCTGGCCGAGCTCGCCGTTCGACGAGTAGCCGCTGTGCGGAGCGAAGAACCCGATGGTGTTGTAGCCCCAGTAGTTCGACAGGCCCTTGTCGCTCAGCGCGCTGTCGTTGATGAACTGGTGCACCGGCATGAGCTCGACCGCGGTGACGCCGAGCTTCAGGTAGTGCTCGATCATGACGGGGTGGGCGACGGCGCCGTAGCTGCCGCGCTGCTCCTCGGGGATTCCGGGGTGCAGCTGGGTGAGGCCGCGAACGTGCGCCTCGTAGATGAAGGTGTCTGGGTACGACGTGCGCGGGTGGCGGTCGCCCGCCCAGTCGAAGAAGGGGTTGATGACGACGCCGAGCATCGTGTGCGGCGCCGAGTCGTCGTTGTTGATCGACAGCGGGTCGCCGAAGGTGTAGGAGAACACACTCGGGTCCCAGTCGATGACCCCGGTGGTCGCCTTGGCGTACGGGTCGAGCAGCAGCTTGTTCGGGTTGCTGCGGTTGCCTTTCAGCGGGTCGTATTCGCCGTGAACGCGGTAGCCGTAACGCTGCCCGGGCTGCACCTGAGGAAGGTAGCCGTGCCAGACGAAGGCGTCTACCTCTGTCAGCTCGAAGCGGGTCTCATTGCGATCGTCGTCGAACAGGCACAGTTCCACCTTGCTCGCCGATTCGCTGAAGAGAGCGAAGTTTGTTCCGTTTCCGTCGTAAGTTGCGCCGAGTGGATATGCGGAGCCGGGCCAAACAGTCATGTATCCCCTTTGTAGTTTCGTGACATGCGAATACACAGTAACCCGGGGGCACAGAAGGCATTGGCACTTCTCGGCGGTAAGGGCCTGTGCTAATAGCGCGCGCCCGGTCTGCGTGTCACTATGGTGCCGTGACACGCGAACCGGGCCTTTTCGACCAGCCTAATTCCCAGACTTCTCTCAGGCGCTGATGGATCAGCACAGGCACGTCGCGCTGCTGCGGGGAATCAATGTCGGAACCCGCAAGCGCATCGCCATGGCCGACCTGCGGGAGGTGTTCTCCTCCCTCGGGTGCGAGCGGGTGCGCACGATTCTGAACAGCGGCAACGTCGTCTTCGACTCTGATGCGCCGCCATCCGCCACCGACATCGAGGGTGCGATCGCCTCCCGCACGGGTGTCTCGGCGGGCGTCGTTGTTGTCTCCGCGGAACGCTTCCGCAGCGTGCTGCGCGGCAATCCGCTGGCCGGGGTCGCGAACGACCCCTCGCGGCTCGTAATCACCTTCATCGACGCTGTTCCGGATGCCGCGTCCGTCACTGTTCCGGACGCCGACGCCCTGGCGCCGGAGCGTCTCGAGTTCGGCGACCACGCGATCTACCAGTGGTGCCCCGACGGCATCTCGGAGAGCAAGCTGCCGCCGCAGTTCTTCTCGTCGCTCGGGTCGGTCGCGACAGGTCGCAACCAGCGCACGGCAGAGAAGATCCTCGCCGCGCTCGAGGACTGAGGCCGGAGGACGGGCGCCGGCGCTCAGCGGCCGCGCTTGGGCAGCCACTCGGCGCCGAGCACCGCCGCCTGCGTTCTGCGCTGCATGCCGAGCTTCGACAGGATGCCGCTGACGTTGTTTTTGACCGTCTTCTCGGCGATGAAGAGCGTCGCGGCGATCTCACGGTTCGACATGCCCTCGGCGATGAGCCCCAGGATTTCCGTCTCGCGGGGTGTCAGCAGGCCGATGGGGGAGGAGGGCGTCCCCGGCGAGCGCACGCGGTCGAGCACGCGCTCGGTGACAGCGCGATCGAGCAGCGACTGCCCCGATGCCACGCTGCGAATCGCGTCGACGAGACTCGTCGCCCGCACCTCCTTGAGGAGGTAGCCGTCGGCTCCGGCGAGCACCGCCGCGAGCACGGCGTCGTCGTCGTTGAACGAGGTGAGGATGAGGCACCGGATCGCGGGGTTCGCCGACTTCACGTCCCGGCAGACGTCGATGCCGCTGCCGTCCGGCAGTCGGCCGTCGAGGATGGCGACAGTCGCGCCGGAGTCGATGATCGCCGCCGCGGCTCCGGAGGCGACCCCGCTCTCGCCGACGACGACGAAGTCCGGTTCGCCCGAGAGCAGATCGATGAGCCCGCGACGCACGATCTCGTGGTCGTCGAGCAGATAGAGCCGAACCGACGCGGTCACTGCGTCACCGGGACTGCCCAGTCGAGCGTGGTGCCGGAGGGCGCCCGCCCCGCGACGGCGAAGTGCCCGCCGAGCGTGTGCGCCCGGTGCTCGAGGTTGTCGAGGCCGCTTCGGCGGGCGAGCTGACCGAGACCGCGCCCGTTGTCGGTGACGACGACGCGCACCTCGGTCGCAGTGACCGCGATCGAGATGTCGACCCGGGACGCCTCGGCGTGACGCACGACGTTGCTGAGCGCCTCCCGCAGCACAGCAGACACTTCCTCGCCGAGGTCACTGTCGATGAGGGTGTCGACGGGCCCGCGGAAGTCGAGCGACGAGTCGATGCCCTCGCCCTCGAGTATCGTGCGTACGAGCTGGTTGAGACGTTGCTTCTGGCTGTAGCCGGCGGCGGTCGGAGTGCTTCCGAGTTCGAAGATCGTCTGGCGAATCTGCCTGATGGTGACGTCGATCGCGTCGACCTGCGCCGCGATGCGCGCCGCGACCTGGCCCGTCGCCGAGCCGACGATGCTCTGCAGACCGAGGCCGACCGCGAACAGGCTCTGAATGACGTGGTCGTGCAGGTCGCGCGCGATGCGGTCGCGTTCGTCGGTCAGGGCGACGCGTTCGCGGTCGTTGCGGGCACTCGCGAGTTCCCGAGCAATGGCCACGCTTCTCGCGAACCGCTTGACCATCCGCCTGTCTTCGGCCGAGAACGGGTGGCCGTTCGAGTCGCGGGTGATCACGAGGGCCCCGGCCCCGGTCGCGGAGGGGTCGCCCCAGGGGATGACAATGGTCGATCCGACGATCCCGCTGGCCCAGCGTTCGATGTCGCGGAACGCCGACGGGCGGTCGTCGGTGACGTCGAGGGCGACGCGCACGCGGGCGGGCAGCTCCCCGATCTCCCGGTCCGAGTTGAACACCGGTGAGTCGGCGAGCGGGCCGAACCTCTGGGCGAAGAGGCGCTCGTTCGGTGCGGTCGCCGTCGTGGTGTCTGTCGGCAGCACCAGTCCGACGAAGGCCGCCTCGCTGAGGTTCAGGATGAGTGCGGCGATCGGCGCGACCTCGGTGTCGCGGAGCTCGCCCGACACCAGGCGTTGGCTGATTTCCTCGCTCGCCGCAAGCCAGCGCTGGCCGAGGCGCGCCTCCTCGTAGAGGCGGGCGTTGGCGATCGCCGTGCCCGCCATCGCCGCGAGCGTTACGACGATTCCCTTGTCGACCTCGTCGAACCCGCCGCGCCGGCTCCCGGTGAAATGCAGGTTCCCGTAGACGGTTCCACCGACGCGCACCGGTGCGCTGAGGGTTCCGCCCTCCTCGTCGCCCGCACCGATGTCGATGAGCTTCTCCGCTGTGCCGTCGTAGGCAATGATGACCATCGAGCCGTGGCGCGCGGAAACCAGATCACGCGCCACTTCGACGACGTTGTGCATCGCGGCGGGGAGCTCGAGATCGGTTGAGATCACCTGGGTCGCGGCGAGGAGGCCGGCCAACTGGCGGTTGGCGGCCTCGGGAGTTTCTGCGCGGCGCATGACCTCATTGATGAGGTCGAGCAGAAAGAGACCGTCCTCTGTATCGCTCGTCGTCACCATGGGTACAGGGTACTTGGAGGCGCTGAATGCCGCCGTGGAGTCAGGGCGACGGTACCTCCTTGCCGACGAGGGCCAAGAGCTGGATCGCGGCGAGGCGAACTGCTCGCTGTCGTTCGTCGAGATTGTGTACGCCTCGGTGATCGGCTGCAGCACGGAGGGCGGGTCGACGGCGTAACCTTTGAACGCGAGGTCGTTGCCGAGCGGTTCCCCGCCCGCGGCGAATTCGGTCCAGGCGCGTCGGCCAGGGAGACGTCGCCCGTGCGTGATGCGACGTACCTTATGTGTCGTCGACACCGTTGCCGTCGGGGTCGAGCTCGGTGAAGGCCTTCGCCACTTCGTACAGGTCGTCGGTGGTCTTGGGAATCTCGAGCCCGAGCTTGTCGAGCCAGTCCTTACGCAGGTTCACGGCTGTGCGCATGGCGTCGCGAGCGCGGTAGACGCCGAACTCGCGACGGTAGACGGTGCAGAACTCGGCGAGCAGACGCACCTTCTCACCGCTGAAGCGCTTGCGAACCAGAGTGCTCGCCGCGACCGCCGCCGGGGCGAGCCCGAACACCACACCACCTAGGAGCGTGAAGAGCAGCCACACCGCATTGAGGTCGGTGATCCAGACGAGCTCGTCGAACGCGTGGCACGCGACGGCCGCGACGTTCCCGCGGTTCACCGTTCGCCCCGTGGGGGAGCGGTGACCGCGCTGGAACGGCCCAGCGCGGCGGGCGGGGCGCGTGGTCGCTCGCCCGCGTCGCCCAGCGCCCCGCGCCCCGCTAGACTCGCTACCGAACACGGGAGTCCGGTGAACCGTGCTGAGAGGAAGCTGAATACGGCTTCGACCGTCGAACCTGATCTGGATCATGCCAGCGCAGGGAGGCATTCTCGCAGGGAACCATCCCTGAGACCCGTGCCCTCTTTTCAGCCAATGAAAGGGCACGATACGTGCATACACGCAACACAACCTACGCAGCAACGGGCCTGGGGCTCGTCGTCGCACTGTCCCTGTCCGCCTGCGCGCCCGGTGGCGCGGCCGATGGGGGCGAGAAGATCGTCCTCGTCACCCACGACTCCTTCAGCCTCAGCGAGGGCACCCTGGAAAGCTTCACCGAACAGACGGGCGTCGAGGTCGAGGTGCAGGCGGCCGGAGACGCGGGCGAGCTTGTCAACAAGCTCGTGCTGACGAAGAACTCGCCGCTCGGCGACGTGGTCTTCGGCATCGACAACACCTTCGCGACGCGCGCGGTCGACGAGGGCGTGCTGGAGGAGTACGCATCGCCCGACCTCACCGACGCCGAGAGCCAGTATCTGTTGCCGGCCGGCAGCGGGCTGGAGCAGCTCACCCCGATCGACAACGGCGACGTTTGCGTTAACGTGGACCACGAATGGTTCACCGAGGCGGGCATCCCGGAACCTGCGACCCTCGAGGATCTCGCGAAACCCGCCTACAAGGACCTCTTCGTTCTGCCTGCCGCGAACTCCTCGTCGCCCGGACTCGCGTTCCTGCTCGCAACCATTGCGCGCTTCGGCGAAGACGGCTGGGAGTCCTACTGGCGTTCGCTCGTCGACAACGGTGTGAAGATCGACGCCGGATGGAGTGATGCCTACTACGTGGACTTCTCCGGCCCCTCGAGCGACGGCGACCGTCCTCTCGTCGTCTCCTACGCCTCCTCCCCGCCGTTCGAGGTGTCGGAAGGGGAGACCGTCGCCCCCACCGGGGCGCTTCTCGACACCTGTTTTCGCCAGACCGAGTACGCCGGCGTGATCGCGGGCACGAAGAACGCGGAGGCTGCCGAGAAGCTCGTCGACTTCCTGTTCTCCGTCGAGGTGCAGAACGATATCCCGGAGAGCATGTACGTCTTCCCCGTCAATTCCGCCGCAACGCTTCCCGAGGGCTGGTCGAGATTTGCGGAGGTGGCCGCCGACCCCTTCGTGATCGACCCGGCCGCGATCGACGCGAACCGTACCCGCTGGCTCACGGAATGGGCGGCAATAGCAACACCATGACCCTCGTTCGTGCTGCCGGGCCCCGCGTCGCACCGATCACCGTCGTCGCGGTGGTGCTCGGTGCGGGCGTTCCGCTCGCGTTCGTCGGCGTCTTCTTCGCTTGGCCGGTGGCCGCGATGGTCGGCCGTGGATTCCTCGTCGACGGCTCCCTCGACCTCGCCGGCTTTGTCGAGGTGCTCGGCCGTCCGCGCACCCTGCGCCTTATCGGTCTCACGATCGGCCAGGCGGCGCTCGCCTCGATGATTTGCGTCGTTCTCGGGCTGCCGATTGCGCACGTTCTCTACCGGCTGCGTTTTCGAGGCAGGCGGATGCTGCGCTCCCTCGTGATCCTGCCGTTCGTGCTCCCCGCCGTCGTCGTGGGTGTCGCATTCCGCACGCTTCTCAGGGAGGGCGGCCCCCTCGGTGGATTGGGTCTCGACGAGTCGTTCGCGGCCATCATGCTCGCGCTCGTCTTCTTCAACATCGCCGTCGTCGTGCGCACTGTCGGCACCACCTGGGAGGGGCTGGACTCCCGGCAGGAGGAGGCGGCGCGCGTGCTGGGCGCCGGCCCGCAGCGGGTCTGGTGGACGGTCACCGTGCCGAGGCTCGCCCCGGCGATCGTGTCTGCGGCATCCATCGTCTTCCTGTTCTG
>JAODAY010000142.1 GCA_025463665.1 Microbacteriaceae bacterium | reverse complement strand
GTCGATGTCGAGCTCGAGGATCTGGTTCGACTTGCGCAGGATGAGCGACATCTCGTGGCCCGGCAGGGTCACGTGCTGCGGCTCGGTGCCGTGTCCGTAGATGACGGCGGGGATCTTGCCGATGGCGCGGATCTTGCGAGCCGCGCCCTTCCCGAAGGACTGGCGAACCTCGGTGACGAGGTGGTTGCTGATTTCGGCCTGGGCCATGATGTTTCTCCTTGGTGCGGGCCGGAGCCCTGTCGGTAGGCACGGGGCCCACGTAGTTTTCAACTCGAACGCATGTCAGCGTGAGGAAGACGTGAGGCCGTAGCCAATGCCTGCTCCACCGCGTCGATCACGGATGCGCCGTGTTCGTCAGAACACGAGGGTGCATCCCTCGCCGAAGTACAAGCGTTCAGTTTACACGGATGCCACGGGCTTGCCCACGACGGAGGCCCCATCCGCCCCTGCGCCCTCGCCGACGAGCCGCGCCACCACGGCC
The DNA here is from genome assembly GCA_025463665.1 of Microbacteriaceae bacterium. Classification (GTDB taxonomy): domain Bacteria; phylum Actinomycetota; class Actinomycetes; order Actinomycetales; family Microbacteriaceae; genus Conyzicola. The sequence goes on along the minus strand of JAODAY010000142.1, from coordinate 2,810 downwards.
AGTTGCGTCACCACCGCGGCGCGAAACTCCGCCGACCCGCGCACCCGCTCGGGGAACACCGCCTCGACGGCGAGCACCCGGTCGACGGTGCCTTCCGGGTCGGCCTCGAGCGCCGCGGTCGACCCGACGATTGCCTGCAGCTCTACGGCCAGCGGATCGTCGAGGTGGAATGGCCGCTCCCCCGTGCTCGCGGCGACGTAGCTGATCCAGGCGGCCACGCCGAGCGCGATGCCGTGCGGGGTGTGGCCGGCGTCCAGCCGGTCGAGCGCCGTGCCGAGCATGCGGTTCGGCAGCTTCTGCGAGCCGTCCATGGCGACCTGCCTCGTGGTGTGGGCGAGGCTCGGGTTGGCGAAGCGGTCGAGCACCGTGTCGCGGTAGTGCGCGAGGTCGATGCCCTCCGGGGCGACGAGCGTCGGCAGGATGTCGCCGTCGAGAATGGCGAGGGCGGCGTGCCGCAGCTCCTCGTCGGCGACGGCTGCGGCGATCGTGTCGTGGCCGCGCAGCGCGCCGAGGTAGGCGAGCAGCGAGTGCGTGGCGTTGAGGATGCGCAGCTTGACCCGCTCGTAGGGCGCGACGTCGTCGGTGAGGATCGCCCCCGCCTTCTCCCATGCCGGCCGTGGCCCGGCGAAGTCGTTCTCGATCACCCACTGGGTGAAGGGTTCGGCCACGACGAGCGCCTCGTCGGTGAGCCCGGTGAGGGCGAAGGCCTCGGCGCGGTCGGCGTCGGTGGTCGCCGGAGCGATGCGGTCGACCATCGTCGAGGGGAAGCGCACCGACGCGCCGAGGTAGTCCAGCAGCTCGTCGCGCGCCCCGGGCTCGGAGACGGCCTCGACGAGCGAGGTCACGAGCCCGCGGGTGATGCTGCCGTTGTCGGCGAGGTTGTCGCAGGAGACGACGCTGAACGGTTCGGCGCCGCGGCGCAATCGCCGTGCGAGTCCGCGCACGAGCAGACCGAGGGGCGTCGCCGAGGCGTGCCTCGGTGACTCCCCGGCGAGTTCGCGCTCGATGAGCGCGAGGTCGGCGCGCACGCGGTCCAGGCCGAGGTCGATCGAGCCGCCTCGCCCGCGCAGGTAGCCCTTCTCGGTGACCGTGAGGGTCGCGAGGTGCGTCGTCGGGCTCGCGAGGGTCTCGAGCACCCGCTCGGTGTCGGTCTCCGGCCACGCGACAGCGCGCACGCTGCCGACGATGCGCAGCTCGGTTTCTCCGACGCCCTTCTGCAGCACACCGTAGAGGCCGTCTTGCGGCTCGAGCTGCCGGACCACGGAGTCGGTGCGACCGGTCACCCCGAGAATGCCCCAGTGTGTCTCGCCGGCTTCGGCCGCGGCATCCTCGGTGAACACCGCCTGGTGGGCGCGATGGAATGCGCCGATGCCGAAGTGCACGATGCCGATCGTGGTGTCCCGCGGGTCGACGCGGGGCAGACGCACCGCATCGCTCGCGGCGACCCTGCCGACGGTCGCGAGCGACAGGCGGTCACTGGTCATCCCGTGACTCCTTCACCTGGGCGACGAGCTGGGTCGGGTTGATGAAACGCAGCGCCACGATGAGGATGATGAGCATCATGCCCGTGTAGACGACGCCCATCGCGGAGATGAGCTGTCGCGACTCACCGCCGCCCGCGCTCGTCATCGCCCGGTAGATGGCGACCACGAGGGTGTCAGACGTCGGACCGGAGACGAGGAAGGTGAGGTCGAACATTCCCACTGTGCGCACCAGCACGAGGATGCTTGCGGCGAGGATGCCGGGGATGAGCAGCGGGGCGAGCACCTTGGTGAACACCTTCCACATGCTCGCGCCGCACATCTTGGCTGCGTTCTCGATCGACGGGTTGATCTGCTCGATGAACGGGGTCATGGTGATGATCACGAAGGGCACAGACGGCACGAGGTTCACGAGAATGACCGCGAGAACGGTGCGCCCGAGCCCGAAGTTGTACATCACCGTCGCGAGCGGAATGCCGAAGGTGATCGGCGGGATCAGGATCGGCAGCAAGAACAGGAGCATCACGAGGCTCTTGCCCGGAAAGCTGCTGCGCGCGAGCACGTACGACGCGGGGATCCCGATGACTACCGAGATCACGATCACCGAGACCGCGACGAGCAGGGTGATTCCGATGATGTGAGTGAGGTCGAACCTCGTCCACGCCTGCGAGTACCAGTCCGTCGTGAAAGTCTCGGGCAGCCACGTGTTGAACCACGGCTTGCCGAGGGAGTCGACGAGCACGCTGATGACGATGCCGAAGAGGAAGACGAAGAATGCCGCGACGCCGAACCAGACGAACCAGGTGCCGGGGGATGCCGCGAGCGACTTCTCTCCTGGCGGGCGACTGCCCGCGCTGCTGCTCTTCTTCTTGGCCTGCTTCTCGGTTACTGCCGTGCTGCCGTGAGCGGTCTGTACAGTCATCAGCCCTTGCCTCCCGTTGATCCCTTATAGAGGAAGGAGCGTCCGAGAAAGACGACCCCGATGATGATGAGCTCGACGACGCCCATCATGATGGCGATGGTTGACGCCATGCTGTAGTCCAGTTGCTCCGAGAACGCGCGGTAGGCCATGAGGGCCATGACGCGCGTGGAGCCCGCGGCGTCACCGACGAGCCTCGCCGACGGGAACACGCTGAACGCGAGCACGAAGGTGAGGATGAAGGTCGTTGCGAGCCCGGGCGCGAGAAGCGGCAGGGTGACGCGGCGAAACCGCTGCTTCCAGTTTGCGCCGAGCGTCTTCGCCGCCGCCTCGAGCGACGGGTCGATGCCCGACAGGTAGGAGGAGATGAGCAGGTAGGCGAACGGAAAGCCGGAGATGATGAGCGAGAA
>JAODAY010000002.1 GCA_025463665.1 Microbacteriaceae bacterium | reverse complement strand
CGTGGAGCTCCTGCAGGAGCGCCTCAACTTCCTTCGCGCTCGTCGCGGACAGCAGAAGGTCGGCGCGTAGCGTACGACCCGATCCGACACAAAAGGCCAGCCCTCGGGCTGGCCTTTTCTGTGTGTGCGCGAACGTGTGCCGGTTCAGCGCCGTCCGAGCCGCTGCAACAGCCCCCACTGGGTCACGCGCAAGAGCGCCTCGACGACGATGCCGAAGTGCATCTTGGAACGGCCGCGTGAACGCTCCACGAAGGTGATCGGGTGTTCGACGATTCGCCGGGCGGCGCGCTCGAGTCGCCACGCCACCTCCACCTGGAAGCAGTATCCCTGGGACGAGACGGAGTCGCCCAGCGACTCGAGGGCCTCGGTGCGGAACACCCGGAAGCCCGCCGTGATGTCACGAATGGAGGAGCGCAGCGCGATGCGCGCATAGGTATTGCCCGCGCGGGAGATCAGCTGCCTCGCGAGCGGCCAGTTGCGCACCGCTCCCCCCGGCACCCAGCGGGAGCCGATCACCAGATCGGCTCCCTGTCGCGCGAGTGCCAGCATCGGGACGAGCTCGTCGGGATCGTGTGAACCGTCGGCGTCGATCTCTGCGACGAAGTCGTAGCCGTGCTCGGCGGCCCGGGCGAAGCCGGCAAGGTATGCACGCCCGAGACCGTCTTTGCGCCTGCGGTGCAGCACGGAGATGCCGGGGTCGCTCGAGGCGATCTCGTCGGCGAGGGCACCAGTGCCATCTGGGCTGCCGTCGTCGACCACGAGCACGTCGGCGTGCGGCAGTGCCGCGCGCAGCCGGGTGAGGAGCGGAGGGAGGCTCTCGATCTCGTTGAAGGTCGGAACGATGACCAGTACGTCAGCCACGCGCGCGCCTGCCTCTCGCAGCCAGGCCCGCGATGAGCAGGCCGAGGAGGCCGACGGCGGAGACGAGCCATTCGAGCTGCCGCCCGAGTAGCACCGCCGGTGTCGTGACGGTGCTGAGCGGAACGTTCTCGACCATCGCGCCCGGCCGGTAGGTCGGCAGCTGGTCCATCGTCGACCCGTCGGGGGCGATGACCGCGCTGGTCCCGACCGTCGAGATGTTGACCACGCTGCGCCCGAGCTCGATCGCGCGGATCCGCGCGATGGCGAGCTGCTGCACGCTCTCGTCTGTGCGCCCGAAGTCGGCGTTGTTCGTCTGCGCGAAAATTATCTCCGCGCCCTGCCGTACCGAGTCGCCCAGCAACTGGTCGTCGACGATGTCGAAACAGATGTTGATGCCCGCGACGACGCCGTCGATGTCGAATACCGCGTCGGTGGTGCCGGGCGTGTACTCGCGGCCGATCAGGTCGATGAGTTCGGGCGCGAAGGGTCGCCAGAAGGCGCGATCGGGAACGTACTCGCCAAACGGCACGGGGTGCTTCTTGTCGTAGTAGTCCACGGCGTCGTCGCCCGGGAGCCACAAGACGGAGCTGTTGAAGTACTCGTCGCCGCGCGTGGTGATTGCGCCGGAGACGAGGGGGGCAGCCATCTCCTCGCTCACGTAGTCGAAGACCCGCGCGGCGTAACGGGATTCGAGCGGACTGATGTCTGTGCCGCTCTCCGGCCACAACACCACGTCGACGTCCTCGCCGATGAGCGGGATGGTCGCGTCCACCTGCGCCTTGAGCAGGTCGCCCTGCTCGCGGTCGTCGAAGTACCCGGCCTGGCCGTTGCCTTGCACCGCGGCGACCCGCATCGTCGTCTGGGATGAGACGGGGAAGGCAGGGATGGCGAGCACGACGGCCACGAGGCCCACCGCGACGGCCGCCCGAACGACGCGATCGGCCGTGCGCAGCCGCATGGCCTCGACGGCGACGGCAACGATGAAGACCATGACGAAGCTGACGCCGGAAACCCCGAGCCAGCCGAACAGCGCCGCGAACGGGCTCTCGGACTGGGAGAGTGCGACCCTCCCCCACGCGAAACCACCGTAGGGCCACACGCTGGCGATGGCCTCGCGGCCGGTCCACAGGCCCGCGACGATGAGCGGTAGAAACAGCAGTCGCGCCCAGGTGGAGCGCCACACGCGGGGCACCCAGCGGTAGGCGAGGGTGATGGCGACGGCCCCGACGGCGAAGAACAGCGACTCGAGGCTCGACAACGCGATCATGGGCAGCAGCCCGAGAAACAGCGATGCCCACTCGATGTGCACGAGGTAGAACGACAGACCAGCCACGAGGCCGACGAAGAAGCCGCCCCACGCGCTCCGGCGCACGAGCGAGAACAGCACGAGGCCGATGCCCACGAAGGTCGCGGGCCACCAGTCACGATCGGGAAATCCCGCGTCCATGATGGATCCCGACGAGGCGGCCAGGGCGAACGCCGCCCACAGGGGTAGCGCGGGGCGCGCGGCGGGATGCACGCAGTAGAGCTTAGGCGACGGAACTGTACGCGACGATTCCACGACGAATGGCGTCGAGGGCTTTGCGCGCGGTCGTTCCGACGGGGGCGTCGGCGACGACGGAGAGCTGGTCGAGAAGGTCGATCGTCTGTTTTGTCCAGCGCACAAAGTCGCCGGCAGCGAGGTCGGTCTCGATGAGCACGCTGTCGAGCCTGCCGCCGCGCGCCCAGTGGTACATCGCGAGGCAGAGCCCCGTCGCGAGTGGCTGGCTGCCGGGCAGTCGCTTGTCGCGTTCCAGATCGTCGAGGTCGCTCCACAGGGTCGTGGTCTCGTCGAACGCGACCCGGAACGGGCCGTGGGGGAGGTTGCGTTCGTCGGACTGGCCCTCGTCGCGCCGGGGCTCGTAGATGAGGGCGGCGGCCATCGCCGCGAGTGCCGGGGCGTCGAGCTTGTTCCAGAGGCCGAGGCGCAATGACTCGGCGACGAGCAGGTCACGTTCGCCGTAGATTCGGCGAAGCATCCGCCCCGCCGGTGCGAGGGTCACGGCGCCGTGCTCGTTGCGTTCGAGGTAGCCGAGGGTCGTGAGCACGTCGGTGACCCGGTCGAACACCTTCGCCACCGCGCCGGTGCGCGTGCGGATCTCGGCGGTGATCTGGTCGGTCTGGCGCTTGAGTTTCCAGTAACGCTCCGCCCAGCGGGCGTGCGACTCCCGCTCGGGGCACAAGTGGCACGGGTGCTGCTTGAGGCGCTTGCGCAGCGAGTTCAGCTGGTGCTGGCGCTTCTCGCGTTCGCTGCGGCTCGAGTACTCCGAGCGCCCGGCGCCCTTGCGTTCGAGGTCGCTCAGCTCGCGACGGAGCGAGGAGTATTCAGTGAAGTCGCCGAGGTGGCACGTCATCGATTTCTTGTAGCCGTCGAGGGATTCCTGCTGGCTGCGCACCTTCTGGGCGAGGTCGACGACGGCCCGGTCGGCCTGGAATTGCGCGAAGCTCGATTCGAGGATGTCGCGGGTGCGTTCACGCCCGAACTGATCGATGAGGTTGACCGCCATGTTGTAGGTCGGCTTGAAACTCGAGTTGAGCGGGTAGGTGCGCCTGCTGGCGAGGGATGCCACGGCCTGAGGGTCGAGCCCGTCTGCCCACTGGATCACCGAGTGCCCCTCAACGTCGATTCCGCGTCGTCCGGCGCGGCCGGTCAGCTGGGTGAACTCCCCCGACGTGATGGGAACCCGCGCCTCCCCGTTGAACTTCTCGAGCTTTTCGAGCACGACGGTGCGCGCGGGCATGTTTATGCCGAGAGCGAGCGTCTCGGTGGCGAAGACGACCTTGACAAGCTTTCGGCGGAACAGCTCCTCCACGACCTCCTTGAAAGCGGGCAGCATTCCGGCGTGGTGCGCGGCGACGCCGCGTTCGAGGCCGTCCAGCCACTCGAAGTAGCCGAGCACCCCGAGATCTTCGTCGAGAAGGGTGCGACAGCGCTCCTCGACTATCTCCCTGATCTCGTCGCGCTCGTGCTTCTGTGTAAGCCGCACGCCGGCGCGCAGCACCTGCTGCACGGCGGCATCGCAACCCGCGCGGCTGAAGACGAAAAAAATAGCGGGCAGGAGGTTGCGGGAGTCGAGCAGTTCGACGAGCGCGGGACGATCGGTGCGCGAACCTGCCCCCCCGAATCCACTGCCGGACTTCTTCGGGCCACCGCCGTTGCGGTTCGCCCGCCTCTCGTGGCCGCCGCCGGGAGTCGTGCGTGCGTTGCCGTAGGACAGGCGCACGAGTTCCGGATTGACGCGCGTGTTCGCAAGCCCGACGGCGGGAACCGGGGGCCGTGCCCGTTTGTCCCGGGACGCCGCGTCGCCACGAGCCGTGTCGCTCACGACCCCGTCGAGGGTCAGCGGGGAGCTGGCGGCCGTGCTCGTGACCTGCGCGGGAACGCGCGAGCGGCTCTCGTTGGGCCCACCCGCCACGTCGAAGAGGTCGAGCAGCTTGCCGCGCACGAGCACATGCTGCTCGAGCGGCACGGGGCGCTCCTCGGAGACGATGACCTCGGTGTCGCCACGGACGGCCTGCAGCCAGTCGCCGAACTCCTCGGCGTTGGAGACCGTCGCGCTGAGGGAGACCATCCGCACCGACTGCGGCAGGTGGATGATGACTTCCTCCCACACGGCGCCGCGGAACCGGTCGGCCAGGTAGTGCACCTCGTCCATCACGACGTAGGCGAGGTTGCTGAGGAGGTCGGATCCCGCGTACAGCATGTTGCGCAGCACCTCGGTCGTCATGACGACGATGCGGGCCCCGGAATTGACGTTCGTGTCTCCGGTGAGCAGGCCGACGGACTCGGCACCGTACTCGGCGACGAGTTCCTGGAACTTCTGGTTGCTGAGCGCCTTCATCGGTGCCGTGTAGAAAACCTTCGCCTTGCTGCGCTGCATGGCCTGGAAGATGGCGAATTCCGCGATGACGGTCTTGCCCGCACCGGTGGGGGCGGCGACGAGCACGCTCTTGCCCTGCTCCAGGACTGTGCAAGCCTCGTGCTGGAAGGGGTCCAGTTCGATCGGCAGTTTGGCGGCGAACGCGTCGAGGATCGGGTACTGCCGCTTGTTTTTCGCGGCCGCGTAGCGTTCGGCGGGAGAAGAGAGGCTCGTCATGCGGTCAACCAACTGGTTTCTGGTCCGTGTTACCGGCTCCGGTTGCGGGAACGTCGTAGGAGGCCAGGCGTCTGGCGACCGACTTGTCGTGCAGCCACGCGACGCCTGCCGCGGCGAAGTACAACACGACCATCGGCACCGAGAGGAAGACCATGGCGAGGATATCGGCGGCGGGTGTCGCGAGTGCGGTGAAGATCACGATGAGCAGCACCGCGATGCGCCAGCCGGCCAGGATCGCCTTCGCCGACAGGATGCCGATGAAGTTGAACAGGACGAGGAACACCGGCAGCACGAATGCGATGCCGATCGCGAGCACGAGCTTGATCACGAAATCGAGGAAGTACCGTGCCGTGAGGAACGTGGCATCCTCGTTCGATGCGAAGCCGAGCATGAGCGTGACCGTGCGCGGAAAGATGATCCAGCCGAGATAGGCGCCAGCGAGAAAGAGCGGCACAGCACTGAAGAAGAAACCGAGCGCGTAGCGTTTCTCCTTGCGCACGAGCGCGGGCACGACGAAAGCCCAGATCTGGTAGAGCCAGATGGGGCTCGTGCCGAGAATGCCGAGCACGAACGCAATCTGCACCCGCAGGTCGAAGGCCTCGGTGATGCTCGTGTAGTTGATCGAGGCGTTCTGCGAGGCGGCCAGCGCCAGAATCGGCTGCCGCAGGTACTCCCAGACCTCTTCAGCGACGATGAAGCCGCCGATGGTGCCGAGCGTGATGGCGAGGCCACTGATGATGAGCCGCTTGCGCATCTCCACCAGGTGCTGGCCGAGGGACATGCGCTCCTCGGTCGCACGGGAACCGCGGCCCTGTCGCCGGTAGCCTCGCGCGGTGCCGCGCTTCGCGGGCCCGGGAATAGCGCCGTCAATCATGAGAAGGCCGGGATTCGGTGAGCGACAGAGGAGCGTCTGCCACGGGTCTTACGGCTTGGTCGTCGGGTCGCCGGCCGGGGTGGTGCCGGTGCCCGATGCGGGGTCGTCATCCTTGTTCTTGATCTCGTTCTTGAAGATGCGCATCGACTGGCCCATGCTCTTCGCGAGAGCCGGCAGCTTGGGCGCGCCGAACAGCAGAACGACGATGATCAGGATGACCCACCAGTGTGCGCC
>JAODAY010000140.1 GCA_025463665.1 Microbacteriaceae bacterium | reverse complement strand
ACTCCCCCGTCACCCTCCCGGATGAGACCGCCCGAGATCGTCTTCGCCACCTCGGTGGAGAGGAACGCACCGACGAGGTTGAGCACTGCGGCGAGAGCGACGGCGACCTTCGGCTTCAATGCACCCGTCGCGATGGGTGTGGCCATCGCGTTCGCCGTGTCATGAAAACCATTGGTGAAGTCGAAGAAGAGAGCTAGCGCGATGACTAACACGACCATGAGCTGGATGTCCACTGCGTCGAGTGTAGTAGCAGCGACGGCCGACCGCGCACTGGAGATCATGCGTCTCTCCTCTGTTCGGCCGTGGATCCCCCGCGCCGTCCGGGTTCTCCAATGTGAATGGTCTATCTTGTTGAATCGACAAGCACGACTCGATCCTGAAAGAGTTCCGCCCGTCATGACAGACACACCCCGCGCTTCGATTCCTGCAGGCTGGTATCCAGATCCGCAAGGCTCCAGCCAGCGTCGCTGGTGGAATGGCTCAGCCTGGACGCACGCCCTCGAGCCCGTCGCCGAGGTCTCCGCCCCCGCCGCGTCTTCGGCGCCGACACCGGCAGGCCAGGCGCCGACGCCAGCAGGCCAGACGCCGACACCGGCCGCGACGCCTGCCGCGACGCCGCAGAGGGCGATCGGTCAGTTGCCCGCAACAGTTGAGCCGGCGGCCACGCCGGTCGTGGTGCCGGCACGACCGGTCCAGACGCCAGCCACCCCCTATCCCACCCGACGCCAATTGCGCGACCAGGAGGCCGCCGTCGCGGCGCGGGCGTTGCTGCTCGAACTGGCCTCCCCCTCTGCCGTGTTCGGCGCAGGCACGGACGCCGGCACAGAGGAGGAGGAGGACAAGGCGCCGGAGCGCCCCGCGATCCCCCCGCTGGTGGCTCCCGCCACGCCCGCCTCCACACCCGTCTACCGCGAAGGCAGCCGCGCAGCCATCAGGCACAACCTGACGGCGCAGCGCGCCACCCCGACGGCGGCCCCGAACGCCGGCCCAGCGACGCAGGCGTTCTCGCCGAGGCTCGTGCAGACACCGCCGCCGGCACCGGGCACGACCGAACCGGCCCCGCCGGGTTTCGCCGTCGACGCTCCGTCCGGCGGCCTGCCCGGGCGCTTCGCGGTGCCCGACGTCACACGAATGGTCGAGGAGTCGTCGAGCGACGTCCGCACGCTCGCGCCGCACGGCGACAGCGACTCTCCCCGGGACGCGGTCTTCGCCGGGCTCACCCCCCGCGTCTCCACGCCAGTTGCTCAGCCGGCGGCGCGACCGTCGGCGCTCGCGGTCTGGTTGCTCGTCGCCGTGCCGTTCGTGCTCATCGCGGTCGCCACCGCCGTCGCGACCGCCGCCCCCTCCGCCTACACCGCGATCACGGCTGGTGGCCTCGGCGTCGTCGGCGTCGTCTCCGCGCTGCTCCTCGCAATGCGCGACAGCCGAGCCCTCGCGAGCGCCGGCCAGGTGGCTCCGGCGGCGTGGTGGGTGCTGCTCACCCCGGCGGCATACCTGGCCGTGCGCGGCACCCGCGGCGACGGCACGCCGGGGCAACGCTGGCTGCCGCTCGTCGCCTTCCTCTTGCTCGCCGCCGTGACGGCCGCGGCGTTCGCCTTCACGCCGCTGGTGAATCCCTTCCGCTTCTAACGGTCGGGGCCGGGCGGTCGGGCGAGCGCGCTTCCTACTCGTCGAGCGCGTCGCGCAGGAGGCTCATGAGCGCCTGCAGCTGAATGTTCGACTCGGCCGTGATCTCCTCGTCGGAGCCGTCGAGCGCACGTGCGGCGAGACCGGCCTTGCTGTCGATGAGTTCGGCGATGCGGGCGTCGATGGTGTGGGCGGCGATGATGCGCCACGCCGTGACCGGGAGTGCCTGCCCGATGCGGTGCACGCGATCGATGGCCTGGGTCTGCTCGGCACTCGTCCAGCTCAGCTCGGCGAGAACGACGTTCGACGCCGCCTGCAGGTTGAGGCCGACTCCGGCCGCGGTGAGCGAGGCGACCACCACGTGCACGCCCGGGTCGGTGGCGAAGGCGTCGATGGCCTCCTGGCGGGCCTTCGCCGACTGGTCGCCCCGGATCGAGACGCTTTTGAGCCCGATCCTGGCGAAGTGCGCCTCGGCGGCATCCATCACGTCGACGTGTTTGGCGAAGAAGACGACCTTGCCCACATTGCGTGCGAGCTGGGCGGTGTAGTCCGCGGCCAGCCCGGCCTTGGCCTGGCCGATCTTGCGCACCATCGTGAAGACGTTGTCTCCGGTGCCAGCGCCCTTCGACTCGTCGAGCTCGGCGTGGGCGACGACGCGGACCAGGTCCTCGACGTCGGCGTCGGGCTTGAGCGCCCGCACCCGGCGGTAGGTGGCCATGAGCCGCGCGGTGAGGGCCGCCTCGGCCGCGCGGATCGTGCGGCCGAGATCGTCGTCGAGTTCGACGGGGATGTCTGCGACACGGCGCGCGGGGATATCGGCCGCGACATCCGCCTTCTTGCGGCGCACGATACCCATGTCGATGACGGCTTGGCGGGCCTCGGCGAAGAAGCCGAAGTCGGCGGGCGTGAGGCCGGTGTCTTCGAGCTTGTCCATGAGCGGTGGCAGCGGCTTCTTGTCGTCGATCCAGCCGAGAAACTGCCAGATGGCCCGGAAGTCGTCGATGTCGTTGATGAGCGGCGTGCCGGTGAGCGCCATCATGAGTGCGTTGGGCTTGCTGGCACGGATGCTGCGGCTGAGCGCGAGCACGTTCTTGGAGCGCTCGCTCTTCATGTTCTTGATGAAGTGCGCCTCGTCGACGACCATGCCCTTGAAGCCGAAGCGGCCGAGCCAGCCGACGTGTCGGTCGAGTACCTCGTAGTTGACGATCACGACGTCGCTGAAGGCGTCGACGTCTTTGCCGTCGCCGTGCACGACGGTGGCGGTGCGGCCGGGGGTCCAGATTTCAACCTCGCGCGCCCAGTTCGTCTTGACAACGTTGGGCACGACGACGAGGAGCGGGTACGAGTTCGAGACGGATGCCGCGAGCAGAGCTTGCGCGGTCTTGCCGAGCCCCGGCTCGTCGGCGAGCAGGAAGGTGCGGTGGCCGCCCTTGACCTCTTCGAGAAGCCGCGCCTGATGGCGCATGAGCTCGAGGTTGCCCGGGGTGGTCAGGCTGTGCGCCTCGGGGAGATCCATGCTCGCCGCTCCCCCGCCGGAGCCGTACTCGAAGGCCCGGAACAGCGGCTCGATGAGCTCCCAGTTGCCGAGGCGGTTGGTGCGCACGGGCTTGACCTGCAGGTTGCTGAAGTCGGGCGCGAGGAACGGGTTGGACATCTGCATCTGCCGGACCGACTGCGGCACGACCTGCTTCTCGACGGTCTTGTCGCCGGGCACGGGCTCCGT
>JAODAY010000370.1 GCA_025463665.1 Microbacteriaceae bacterium | reverse complement strand
AAGGGGCACCGACCTCCCGGTCGGTGCCCCTTGCGCGTCGTGTCTCGTTCTCTCGCTAGTGGAAAGAGTCCCCGCAGGCGCAGCTTCCCGCGGCATTGGGGTTGTCGATGGTGAAGCCCTGCTTCTGGATGGTGTCCTCGAAGTCGATCGACGCGCCGTCGAGATACGGCACGCTCATCTTGTCGACGACCACCTCGACGCCCTCGCCGAAGTCGACGGACACGTCGCCGTCGAGGAAACGCTCGTCGAAGTACAACTGGTAAATGAGGCCCGAGCATCCGCCAGGCTGGACGGCCACGCGCAGACGGAGGTCGTCACGACCCTCCTGGGTCATGAGGCTGCGGACTTTCTGCGCTGCAGCGTCTGAGAGTCCGACTCCGTGCGCCGGTGCGGTGATGGTGGTGTCAGTCATGTCGCGATTCTACCTTCGGTCGTTGAGTTTTGCGAACAAAACGGCCTCGGTGAGGATGGCCCGGTGGAAGACTCCCAGGTGAAGGGACTCGTTGGGGCTGTGCGCGCGGGTGTCGGGGTCTTCGACGCCCGTGACGAGGATCTGCGCGGTGTCGAAAACCGCCACGAGGTCGGCGATAAACGGGATGGACCCGCCGATGCCGGTCTCGACCGGAGCGACACCCCACGCCTCGTGCATCGCCGCCTTCGCCTCGACGGCGGCCCAGCCCGACGCGTCGACGAGGAACGGGTTGCCCAGGTCGATGTCGGCGAACTCCAGGTGGGCGCCGAACGGGGCGTTCCGGGCCAGGTGCGCCTGGAGAGCGGTGAGAGCGTCGGCGGCGGTCTGGCCGGGCGCGATGCGCGCGCTGAGTTTCACCGTCACGCTCGGCGTGAGTGTGTTCGAGGCGTTGATGACGGATGGCGCGTCGATGCCGGTGATCGTGATGGCCGGTTGTGACCACAGTCTGGTGAGGATCGGCCCCGTGCCGATCGGTGTGACGCCCTCGAGCAGCCCGGCCTCGTCGCGCAGTCGCTCCTCGTCGTACTCCGGCGTTTCGGCGTTGCGGCTCGTCAGCCCCTCGACGGCGACCGAGCCGTTCTCGTCGTGGAGCGTCGCCAGCAGCCGGATGGTGGCGAGCATCGCATCGGGCACCGCTCCCCCGAACATTCCGGAGTGTGAGGCGTGGGCGAGCGTTGAGACGGTGAGCTTGAAGGTGACGTTGCCGCGCAGAGCCACGGTGAGCGCCGGGGTCGTGACATCCCAGTTGTCTGAATCGGCGACCACGATCACGTCGGCGGCGAGTGCGGTGCGGTGCTCGGCGAGGAAGTTGCCGAAGGAGCGGGAGCCGAACTCCTCCTCCCCCTCGACGAACACTGCGAGCCCGAGGTCGAATTCTCGCCCGACCGTAGCGACGAAGGCGCGGATGGCGGCGACGTGCGCCATGACACCGGCCTTGTCGTCTGCAGCACCGCGACCGTAGAGACGGTCTCCGCGAACGGTCGGTTCGAACGGGAGCGAGTCCCAGTCGGCGTCGTCGCCCTGCGGCTGCACATCGTGGTGCGCGTAGAGCAGGATCGTCGGGGCACCGTTGCGTGCGGGACGGGTGGCGAGCACGGCGGGCTGGCCGAGGGCCCCGGTATCGCCGATCTCGGCCCGGGAGATTTCCACGCTGTCGAATACACCGAGGCCGTCGAACAGCGCAGCGACGGCAGTGGCACTCGCCGCGACATGCGCGGGGTCGAAGCCGTCCCACGACACCGACGGGATGCGCACGAGGGTGGAGAGGTCCGCGATGGAGCCGGGCAGTCCGAGCTGCACGGCCTCGCTGAGCTGCGGGAGCAAGGGGTGCGGAGAGGGAAGGTCGGGTGTCTGCTCGAAAACTGTCATGGAGGTAATCTTAAGTCGACCCCAAGCGCAAGGACTCATCGTGGCCAGGAACACCAACGACTCATCTGATAACGACGTCGGATACGAGCTCAACCAAGACAGCCTCTCCACCGGCAAGGGGCGGCCGACGCCGACCCGTCGGGAGAAGGAGGAGGCGCGCAAGCGTCCGCTGGTCTCCAACGACCGCAAGGAGGCCAGGCGTGTCTCGCGGTCCCAGCTGCAGACGCAGCGCGACGCGCAGCGCATCGGCATGGCCAACGGTGTCGAGAAGTACATGCCGGCACGCGACCGCGGGGTGCAGCGCCGCTTCGTGCGCGACTATGTCGACGCCCGCACGAGCGTCGGCGAATTCCTGATCCCCATCATGGTGATCGTGCTGCTGCTCACTGTCGTTCCGTTCCCCGAGGTCCAGGTCGGGGCCTTCGTGCTCCTGTGGCTGTTCTTCATCGGCGCGGTGATCGACTGCGTCATCCTCGGTTTCATCATCAGGAAGAAGCTCGGAGCCAAGTTCGGCGACAGCAAGGTCGAGTCGGGCGTGCGCTGGTACGGCGGAATGCGCGCGCTGCAGTTCCGGCCGATGCGCCTGCCGAAGCCGCAGGTCAAGCGCCGCCAGTATCCCGCGTAGCCTCTCCGCAGCGAGGCCCCGAAAGCCCGTCGAGACCGCACCGGGAGGTGCGCTCTCGGCGGGCTTTCGTCTGTCGTATGTGGCGCCCTGGGGGCGGATCAGCGCGCGAGCGCCTCGAGTCCGCGGTTGATCGACCGCGCCCAGAGCGGGCCCCGGTAGAGGAACGCGGTGTATCCCTGCACGAGAGTCGCGCCGGCATCGAGTCTGGCCGCGACATCCGCCGCCGTCTCGACACCACCGACGGAGATGACGCAGAACTGCGCGGGCACGACCTGCCTGATGACGCGCAGCAGCGCGAGCGAGCGGGCGGCGAGCGGCGCGCCGGACATCCCGCCGGCGCCCGCTGCCTCGATGATGGCGGCATCGGTGCGGAGGTTCTCCCGTGAGAGCGTCGTGTTGGTCGCGATGATGCCCTCGAGTCCCAGTTCGACGGCGAGCTCGGCGATGCGGCGCGCCTCGTCGTCGCTCAGGTCGGGGGCGATCTTGACGAGCACGGGGGTGCCCTTCGCCGCGCCGTGCACCGCGGTGAGCAGGGGCGCGAGCTTGTCGATCTCCTGCAGCCCGCGGAGCCCTGGGGTGTTGGGCGAACTGACGTTGACGACGAGGTAGTCGGCAGTCGGCGCGAGGAGCGCGGTGCTCTCGACGTAGTCGGCGATCGCGTCGTCGACCTCGACGACACGGGACTTGCCGATGTTGACGCCGATGATCGGACGCACGGTGCGCGCCGCCTCCCGCGCGAGTCGACGCCTCGCGGCTGCCGCCCCGTGGTTATTGAAACCCATGCGGTTGATCACGGCGCGGTCGGCGACGAGCCGGAACAGTCGCGGCTTGGGGTTGCCCGGTTGCGGGCGCGCCGTGATGGTGCCGACCTCCACGTGCCCGAAGCCGAGCTGGCCGAGACCACGGATGGCGTTGCCGTCCTTGTCGAAACCGGCGGCGACCCCGAACGGCGAGTCGAACTCGAGCCCGAGGGCGGAGACCTTCAGCGCGTCGGCCGGCCGGGTGTAGCGGCGAACGGCCCTGCCAAGACCGAGGATCGGGAGACGCCGGATGACCGAGAACGCGAGGTGATGCGCGGTTTCCGGGTCGATGCGGGTGAGGACCGTGGAGAAGAAGAGAGGATACATGCCGCCCTAAGGCTACGGCACGGCGCTCACTCCGCCGCTGCGGCCACTATTCCGTCGCCTGAGTCGTGGCTCATGCGCAGCAGGCTGATGGCCGCCTCGAAATCCTCGAGCGAGTCGAATCCCTGGTAGACGCTGGCGAAACGCAGGTATGCCACCTCGTCGAGCTCTCTCAGCGGCGGAAGGATCGACAGGCCGATGTCGTTGGCCTCGATCTGGGCGGCTCCGGTGGCACGGATCGCCTCCTCGACACGCTGAGCGAGCACCGCGAGATCGGTGTCGGTCACGGGCCTGCCCTGGCACGCCTTGCGCACGCCCGAGACGATCTTCTCGCGACTGAACGGCTCGACGACGCCGTTGCGCTTGATGACGCTGAGGCTCGCCGTCTCGGTCGTGCTGAAGCGGCGACCGCACTCCGGGCACTGCCGCCTGCGCCTGATCGACATCCCGTCGTCACTCGTGCGGGAATCGACGACGCGGCTGTCGGGGTGGCGGCAGAAAGGGCAAAACATGGTGCGTCCAGCTTAACCCGTGGTGGCCAAACGGGCAGGCGGCTCGCTACAAAGCTCGCCGCGAGGCTCGCTATGTGGCGGTGAACCGCGCGGTGACCGCGTCGCCGTGAGCCGGCAAGTCCTCCGCCGAGCTGAGCGCGACGATGCGCTCTTCGACGACCCGCAGCGCCTCCCGGCTGTAGTTGATCACCTGCTGCGGACGCAGGAACGTGTAGGCGCCGAGCCCCGAGGAGAACCGGGACTGGCCGCCGGTCGGCAGCACGTGGTTGGAGCCGGCGAGGTAGTCGCCGAGGCTCACGGGCGAGTTCTCTCCGAGGAAGATCGCCCCGGCGTTGTCGA
The DNA here is from genome assembly GCA_025463665.1 of Microbacteriaceae bacterium. Taxonomy (GTDB): domain Bacteria; phylum Actinomycetota; class Actinomycetes; order Actinomycetales; family Microbacteriaceae; genus Conyzicola. Next base: position 1,884 of record JAODAY010000370.1, on the reverse strand, counting down.
TGAGATCGAGAACGGCCCCCGGCTCCCCCGTCTGGATCTCCAGGTGCTCAGGACCGTAGGCATTGCTGAAGGATGCCGCGGCCGAGAGGTCGGCGACGAGCACGATCGCCGACTGCTGTCCGGCCAGCGCCTCCCTGACCCGCGCGAGGTGGTGCGTCGCCGGCACGAGGGTGCCGAGCTCGGCGCGCACGCGATCCGCGAGTTCAGCCGAGTCGGTCACGAGCAGCGCGGCGGCGAGCTCGTCGTGCTCGGCCTGGCTGACGAGGTCTGCGGCGATCAGCCGGGCGTTCGCCGTGGCATCCGCAATGACGAGGATTTCGGTGGGACCCGCCTCGGAGTCGATGCCTGTGACGCCGCGCACGAGACGCTTGGCGGCGGCGACGAAGATGTTGCCCGGGCCCGTGATCACGTCGACGGGGTCGAGTGCGATGGAGGGGACGCCGTAGGCGAATGCCCCCACGGCGCCCGCGCCGCCCATCGCGTAGACCTCGTCGATGCCGAGCAGCCCTGCCGCGGCGAGGATGGTCGGGTGCACCGACCCACCGAACTGCTTCTGCGCCGGCGAGGCGAGGGCGATGGAGGAGACTCCGGCGACCTGCGCGGGCACGACGTTCATGACGACGCTCGAGGGGTAGACCGCCTTGCCGCCGGGAACATAGAGGCCGACGCGCGCCACCGGCTGCCAGCGCTGGATGACCTGGGCGCCGTCGCCGAGGTCGGTGACGCTGCCGACGGGGAGCTGCGCCTCCGAGGCGATCGTGACGCGACGAATGGACTCCTCGATCGCGAGGCGCACGGCGGGATCAAGGGTCCGCACCGCTTCACCGATCTGCTCCGCGTGGATCCGAATGCCGGAGGGCCGAACGCCGTCGAGTCGCTCTGCCTGTTCGAGCAGCGCCTCCTCGCCCCGCTCGCGCACCGCGTCGATGAGGCTCCGCGCGATGTCGGTCGCCGACGAGAAGTCGTTCTCCGACCGGGGAATCAGGGTGGCGAGGGTGGCGCGGTTCGGCTGGACATCACGGAGATCAATGGTCTGAATCATGGCTCCCCCATGTTAGTAGAGCCATCGGTGTGCGGCGGCGGGAATAGCGCGCGCCCCGTGGTGATTGATACTTGGGTATGAATGATTCAGCCCCCGCCCCCACCGACCTCGAGGCGTTCAAGCAGACCTTTCGGCGCCACGCCGCGGGCGTCGCCGCTATCACTGCGCTCGACCCCGACGGTGTGCCCGTGGGTTTCACCGCGACCTCGCTCGCGAGCCTGGCCGCCGTTCCGCCGCTCGTGACCTTCAACATGGCGCGGGTAGCGAGTGCGTGGCCGGCGATGACGGTGGGAAACCACGTGGCGATCCACACGCTCGGGCCGCGTTCGCGGTTCATCGCCGAGAAGCTCGCCGCCGACAACTCGGTGCGATTCGTCGGGGACCACTGGGCGCCGGGGCCGCACGGCGTGCCCATCCTCGCCGGCGTGACGGCGTGGATGGTCGGGCGCATCATCGAGGTGCATCCGGTTCACAACAACGCCGTGGTCATCGCGCAGATCGAGGAGGGACGCCTCGGCGAACCCGACGAGGCCCTGCTCTACCACGAGCGCAGGTACATGCGCCCGACCGGGATCTAGACCAGGCAGCCCTAGACGAGGCAGCCCGGTCCGAGCAGGCTCTTCAGCTCGCCGAAGAAGTCCCCCGTCGTCTGCACGGCATACGGCAGTTCATAGATGCGTCCGGTTTCGCCCCTCACCAGACGCAGACGCACCTCCCCGTCGCCCTTGTGGCGCAGGAACATCTCCCTCAGCGCGCGGATGGTCGGCGGCGTGGCACGGGTGTCGGGGATCGAGATGAGGATGGAGCCCGCGACGCCCGCCTGGCCCAGCTCGGGCACCATG